>JAMCQK010000091.1 GCA_023382135.1 Deinococcus sp. | reverse complement strand
TTATATGTTTTTCTACTCCCTTCGGTCGGGGTTCGGCCTCCCGGAGTTTGTATTAGCGCCTCAGGATAAAATAAGCCGCCACCGCTAGCACCACAAAAAGCCAGAAGCGCCCGCCGAATCTTCCCATAGGTGCGGGGTAGTTGCGTCCCACAGAAGAGGTCCGCGCGCCGGGGCGCATCAGCAGGCGCTGGCCTTTTTTCAGGTGGGATACCGACAGGTCCAGTTTTCCCTGCTTTCGGTAGGCCACCGCCAGGTTGTGATGGGCCAGGGCAAAGTCCGGATTTACTTTAAGCGCCTCTTGGTAGAGCGACACGGCCTGTTCAATATTCCCCGATTCAAGATATAAGTTGCCCAGATTGGTGGTGGCGCGGTAATGCCCAGGGTCGGCGGCGCGGCTGTGCTCAAACGCTTCTTGGGCCTTGGCGGGCTCTCCCGCTTGAATGTGGCGCAAGCCCAGGGCACACCAGGCCTCGGCACCCAGGTGCGGGTCTTCAAGGTACGGTTCAAGCGCCAGCTCGCCGGAAGAAAAAGCTTTCACCGCTCCAAGCGCAAGGGCTGGGTCCAGATAAGGAGACAAAGTCTCTCGGCAGTCTTTTACCAGCGCTTCCGCCCGGGTGTAGTCCTTCGACCGGAGACGTTCGCGCAAGGAAAGCAGGGCCTCGAGGCCCTCGAGGTCGCCAGCTGCGCCCGCCAACATACGCGCCCGGGCCTCGCCATACTTTCCTTGCTTGATCAGCTCGTTCACCATGTCTACCCCGCTAAGAGTATCTCCAGTCTAAGTTTGTCGAAAGGCTTGAAAAGCCACACTGTGTTCCTTACTCCCTCTGGCCGGGTGAGTTTGGCTCTTCGGTCAGACCCACCCTGGAGGTACTTAGTTCACCATATACCGCCGCATACTCCAAGGCCGGATATTCCCAGGAAAAGTTCTCCCTCATGCCCGCAAGGCGCATAGCCTGCTGGTCCAGGCGCAAAAATCTTTCGATAGCGGCAAGCAGGTTGGCGCTCTGGCCTCCTGAATAAAGTACCCCGGTGACACCGTCACGAATGGTGTCCTTGAGCCCACCCACCGCGCGGGCAATGGGTGGGGTGCCGTAGCGCATAGCAATCATCTGCGTGAGGCCGCAGGGTTCAAAAGCGGGAGGTATCAGCAGTGCGTCCGCGCCCGCGTAGATGCGGTGGGCCAGTGCTTCGTTGTGGCCAGAACGGAAGAACACCTGGCCTTGATACTTTTCACCGGCAAGCCGAAACGAATCTTCCAGCGCGGGCTCTCCGCTGCCAAGCACCACCAGTTTGCAGCCTAGCCGCAGGAGCGGGGGCAGGATTTCCAGAACCTGGTCCATCCCTTTCTGCTCCACCAGGCGCGAGACCACCCCGAGCACAACTCCCTCTTGGTTGAAACCGGTTTCGGTTCTAAGGGCGGCCCGGCAGGCGGTTTTTCCGGAAAGATCATTTGCGCTGTAGCGCGAGGGGAGGTGTGGATCGGTGGATGGGTCCCAGTAGCTGGTGTCAATTCCGTTCAAGATGCCACGAAGCTTGTGCTGGTGCTTCTGCAGCAGGCCCTCGAGGCCTTCGCCGAACTCCGGGGTGAGTATTTCCCGGGCGTAGCTGGGCGATACCGTGGTCACCCGGTGCGCGTAAACGATGCCGCCTTTCATCAGGCTGGCGTCGCCCCGGTACTCGAGGCCTTCCAACTGAAGGTAGTGCGCGGGAAGGCCGCTCCAGGCAAGGAATTCGCCAGGGTTCCACCTGCCTTGGTAGGCCAGGTTGTGAATGGTGAAGACGGTTTTCTGCCGCCCGCCAGCCGCGTGCGCCAGCACCGGCACCAGGCCAGCGTGCCAGTCGTGCGCGTGCAGGATGCCGGCGCCGCTTGCGGCCTGGTAGGCCATACAGGAAAAACGCATGAAGCGCGCCACGTCATCGGGATACCCGTACAGGCGTTCGCGCTGGAAGTCCGGGTGGCCAAGGAGCACCACCCGCACCCCGCGGTGCCAGGCCTCGCCCAATGCCCCGGCTTCAGGCTGCCCTGCGAAAAGATATTCGATATCCCCTATGTGTTTCGCCTCGATACCCTGGTACCAGGGCAGGTAGATCTCGGCCTCGAGGCCCAGCTTTGTCAGCGCCAGCGGCAGGCTTCCCACCACGTCCGCAAGCCCACCCACTTTGGCGAGCGGAAAGGCTTCGGCAGCTATAAAGGCAACTCGCACCTTATCAGTTTATGGGTTTGCTGGATTACCGGATATCTGGCCGATATCAAACTTAGGTGCGTGGTTGGTGAATCTGCCAGAGCGATCAGGGGGAAAGTTCTACCGGCCCAGAAGCAGCGCCACCACCGGGTACTCCGCCTCGGGCAGCGCCAGTAGTTTTCTGACATGGTCATCGTAAAAAGTCTCCGCCGGATAAACTTGCAGGCCGAGCGCGGTGGCCGCTACCATCACGCCGCCCACCGCGTAGCCGGCCTCGAGCAGCGCATAGCGATAACCGCGAAGGCCAAAAGGGGCTTCGGAGCGCTCGGGAAGCGCGGTAAAGACTACCACAGCCGCCGCGTGCTCCACGGCCTCGAGGCCCATCAGCGCCTCTTGCCAGGCCTTCACGTCGAAGCGGGCCTTCAGCTGTTCAAGCTGGTGTTGCTTGGCGGCGTAGTGGTAGATGCCGCGAAACGCGTCTTGTAAATTTTGCACCCCCACGTAGACCTCGAGGGGGTACGCCCCGCCCGCCGATGGGTATCCCCGGCCCCCGCGGCGCACCGCCAAAGGCGAGAGCGTTTGCGAGAGCTCGGCCTGGGTGATGGTTGCGCCAATGCGCGGAAGAACCGGGGTCACCCTGGGAAGCACGCGCCAGATGGGAGCGCCGCCTTCGCGGGTGGGCGAAGGCAGGTCCAGCGACTCCAGCGGATCGGCGTAGACCTTGGCGGCGGGAGCGCGCCTTCCTGGAAGGTCGTCACCGGGAAACAGCCGGGTTAACTGGTAGAAAAGCTTGCCGGGGTGCTTGTCCATGGCTTAGAGCCTTGCTCGCTAAGGTGAAAACGCACCCGATTGTACTCCATCGAGAAAAGAAGCCGCCCGGCGAAAGACCCCGACCAGGAAATTCAGCCGGTGAAGCGGTAGCTCTTGGGCACCACCACCACGCCCGAGGCGGTGATGGTAAAGCCTCGCGACCTATCGGCCTCGAGGTCGTAGCCAATCTCCACCTTTGGCGGGATGTCCACGTTTTTATCCACGATGACATTTCTCAGCTTGGCGTAGCGGCCAACCTGCACGTCATCAAACAGTACCGAGCGCTCCACCAGCGCGTAGGAGTTCACCCGCACATTACGCGAAAGAACCGACTCCCTGACGGTTCCACCCGAGACAATGGTTCCGCCCGCAAGGATGCTGTTGAAAGCCTGGCCCTTGCGCTCGCCCGCCTCGTGCACAAACTTGGCGGGCGGACTCAACAAGTCCACGCTCCTAAGCGGCCAGTGCGGGTTGAAAATATCGAACTCGGGAACGATATCAACCAGGTCCATCGAGGCCTCGAAATATGCGTCCAGGGTGCCCACATCTCGCCAGTAGTTGTTGGGGCCGTTTTGGCCAGGGATGGGGTTTTGCTGGAAGTCGTAAATCTGTACCCGGTAACCCTCTTTAAGGGCACGGGGAATGATGTCCTTGCCGAAATCGTGGGACGAGTCCGGCGCCTTGGCGTCGTGCTCCAAAAGTTCCACCAGTGCCGCGGTACCAAAGATGTAGTTGCCCATCGAGACTAGCGCGGTATCCGGCCTGCCGGGAATGGGCCTGGGATCTTTCGGCTTCTCCTGGAACCCAGCTAAACGCCAGTTGGCGTCCACCTGTAAGATGCCAAACCTTCCCGCCTCCGCCAGGGGCACCGGGTAGGCGGCAATAGTGATGTCGGCCCGGGTGTCCATGTGGTAGTCCGCCATGTGGGCCACGTTCATCTTGAAAATATGGTCGCCGCCCAAAATAGCCACCGCTTCGGGGTGGTGGTTCGCCACCAGGTGAAGGTTTTGATAGATAGCGTCGGCGGTACCCCGGTACCAGGCGGAGCCTAGCTCCTCGTAACGGTACATCTGCGCCGGAACCAAGAGAATGAAGGTGTCCTCGAGAAAGGTGCCAAACCTCCACGAGCGCTGGATGTGTTCGGTGAGGGACTGGGCCTTGAACTGCGTGAGCACGTAGATGGCGTAAAGCCCCGAGTTCATCAGGTTGTTGAGCACAAAGTCCACGATCCGGTACTTGGAACCAAAAGGTACCGCTGGCTTGGCCCGTTTGGCGGTGAGCGGGAACAGGCGCGAGCCTTGCCCGCCGGCAAGAACCATAGACAGAACCCGCAGCTTGCCTGGCATCTTAGCCCTCCTTTACGGTACCGCAGGAGCTGGCTTTTGCGAACAAATGTCTTTTAGCCTAACCCACTCGAGATAGACGAACATTTGTGAGCATTCCTGCCTAAGAAGACGGGCCGGTAGCGGGCTACTTTAGCCCAAAAGCTTGCTTGAAGAACTGTACCAGGGCCTCGAGGGACTGCGCCGCCACTTCGGGGTTGGGAACAAACTCCACCTCACCCCCTTTACCCAGGTGCGAGAACGGGTCCTGTACCTTGATGGCAGGCTCCAGCCGGTCCCAGGCGTGCGTGGCACCGGGGTAGACCTTGGCCGAAATGAATTGCTGGACCGAGGCGGGCAGACTAGCGACAAGCTTGGGGCAAGTCTCTGGGGTGTCGTAAGTGTCTAGCTCGCCCGCCTGGATGAAGACTGGCGCGCCGGTGAACGCGGCGAACTCGTAGCTGGGCACGCGGTTATACACCCAGCAGACCGGGTAGAAGGGCGCGTGCGCGGCGAACTTCAGTTGTGTGCCCAGGTACTTTTCGGTGTAAGGCTTGGTGGCCGTCAACATGGAGACCACGCCGCCCCAGGAAAAGCCCATGATGCCGATGCGCCCGGGGTCGATTACCGGCTGGGAAGCCAGAAACTTTAGCGCGCCGTAGGCATCGGGTAGGGTCTCGGGAACGCTCTTCGGGCGGCCCGCCGCTCCACCCAGGAAGCCTCGGGGCGCCCACATGTCGATCTCGAGGGTGGCGATTCCCGCCTTGTTCAAGGCCTGGGCATAGTAGCCGCCCCGGCTGTCCACGCCCGCAGAGCCGTGAATGATAACCACCGCTGGCACCTTGCCCTGCGCGTCCGCCGGGATACGAAGCTGCCCGGCAACCGTGAGCGGCCTGGCCGCGTCCAGCGAGGGGTAAGTCACGTAAAAAACTTTCGGATAAGGTTCCACCGGCTGTGCGGCCAACGCAAAAAAAGCAGAAGCCACGGCCGCCAAAAAGGTTGCCCACCGCAAGCGAAAACGCATCTACCTGCCCCCTTTCCAACCTCTCGAAGTTAGTCTTTCGCCCACAACCTTATCACTAAGTTGCTCTATACTGAATCTGCAAAAGGAAAAGCGTGCCAGACTCAGTAGGGGGCGCTCATTCTCCTTTCGGTCGGGGTAAGTCTTGCAGACTTACCCGGGAGAAACTTATCAGTGCAGGGGTCAGCGCTGGGGCTCCAACACCAGTTTGCTCTCTACGGGGTAGTTCCTGGTCTTCATAGGAAGGTAGGCTCCCGAACGCCACTTGCCGAGCAGGTCTGAATAATGGTTGGAAAATATCGCGCCGGACTGGCCCATGGGCTGGACGAAGAGCGAGTTTTCCAGATTGGAGAAATCGATCACCTCGCGGTAGCTGGAACCCACGGTCATGGTGAGGTTCGCGGGGTCGTAAGAGCCCCGGTTCACCGTGTAGCGGTCTCCGCCAAAGCCCACCCGCCGGTCGGAAAAACGTTTGAGCGGAGAGTAGGTCAGCACTTGATGTTTGAACACCGCCCGGTGCACGGTTCCCCAGGCGGGGACACGGCCCCCAAAGCGGTCAAGCACCTTTTCCAGCGATAACGCCGCGTAGTCCAGGCAGGTCTCTTTGAGCTCGGTGCCGGGCTGGTCGCAGTTGGGATCGCCTTTTTGCATGGCGGCTTTCAGGTAGCGCGGCCGTTCCCAGAAATCTTTGCCCACTTCGCGTGCAGGCAGGCGTGAAAGCTCCGAATACCAGGCCTCGAACACCGAGGCCTCGAGGCTGTCTTCCCGCGCCACGCCGTCCCAGGCCAACAGCCGCTGCTGCCACTCTTTGGCCCGGCTGGAGAGCGGGTTCATAAGCTCAATCACCGGCCGGAACTCCGGGTACAACAAGGTGGTGACATCCTGCTGCATGACGCGCATATCCTCGGGCGAAAGCTTGTCTTTGGAAAGAATCATCTGGCGGATGCGCATAGCGCGGAATGGCTCTTCCCAGTCGAGCGAAAGGACGTGGGGATAGTTTTTCGGCGTCACCTTGTTGTTGGCGGTCACGATAAAACCCTCTTTGGGGTTCAGCACCTGCGGCCACTCCGATTGGGGTAAATACCCTTGCCAGTCCCAGTTGCCGTCGCCTGGAACCGGGGCGAGCCCGCTGTGGCCCGGTTTTCGGATGGGAAATTTGGCGGGAGCCATGTAGCCGATATTCCCTTCCACATCGGCATACACAAAGTTCTGGCTGGGCGCCCGGTACAAGGAAAGCGCCTGGGTAAAGTCTTGCCAGTTCTTGGCTTTATCAATTCCGACAAAGGCCTCGAGGGTGCGATCTTCCGGGTCGAGCGAAGTCCAGCGCAGCGCCAGCGGCTTGGTGCCGGCCACCTTGACAATGTCGTTGATTACCGGCCCGTAGCGGCTTTCCCGCACGTTAATTATCACGCTGTCTTTGCCCTTGACCCGGATGACCTCCCGCCGGATGCGGTAAGGCTCCACCGTTCCGCGGTAGCGGTATCCACCCGGCGCTTCCTCGAGGATGTACAGGTCCTGTACGTCGGGGCCCGTCGTGGTCACGCCCCAGGCAATATAGTCGTTGCGGCCAATCACCACCGCGGGAAGGCCCGGGAAGGTGGCGCCAATGGCGTTGTAGCCGGGGGCCTCGAGGTGTGCCAGGTACCAAACAGAGGGTGCGCCCAGGCCAAGGTGCGGATCGTTGGCCAACAGCGGTTTACCGGTGGTGGTTTTTGCTCCCGAGATCACCCAGTTATTGGATGCACGGGCCCGGTCTTCAGATGGAAGGGTGAAACTCTGCGGCAACGAGCGGGCCAGAGCAAGCAAGGCCTGCGCGGTTTGTTTTTCTTTGGGTGGGGGCGCGGTGCGCAGGTCTTCCGAGAGCAGCACCGTGGGCGCGTCTTCGGGGTATGGCGGTTTAAGTTCGGCAATGCGTTCTGGCGTCATGCCCTGGGCGCGAAAAGCATAGTTCTCCAGCTCGCCGCGCCAATTGCCGGAGAGATCATAGGACATCATCTTGGCCCAGACCATGGCGTCGGCGGGCTTCCAAGGCTCCGGCTTGAACGAGAGCAGGCGGAACTCAACCGGTAGCGGCGGCTGGGTGGCCAGATAAGCGTTGACACCCGCCACGTAGGAATCGATTACGCTTTTGCCCTCGGGGGACAGGCTCTGGTAAGCCGATTCGGCCGCTGGGTAAAACCCCCAGGTGCGCAGGAACTTGTCCTGCTCCAACGTGGCTTCCCCCAAGACTTCCGAAAGGCGGCCTGCGCCCACGCGGCGCTGAAATTCCATCTGCCAGAGCCGGTCTTGCGCGTGGGCCACCCCAAGCGCATAAAACATGTCGGCCTGGCTCTGGGCTTTGATGTGCGCTACCCCGCTGGGTTCACGCTCAATCAGCACCGGGGCGGAAAGACCCTTGAGTGCAATGCGGCCAGTGTACTGCGGAAGCGTTGAGCCCCGGATCCAGAACCAGCCCACAAGCAAGGCAACCAGGCCCAGTGCCAATAGTCCCACCAAAATACGACCCAACAGGCGGAGCAATCTGCGCATAATTCCCTCCGTTTCCGCGAGTATAGCGAAGGAGAAGGCCGCGAAACAACTAGCCCTCACGGGCTGAGCGAGTCCATCTGTCTCCAGCACATTCCGCGCACCAGTAGAGACCGGTATCTTGATAAGCATGGCCAGCCTGCTAACAGCGTGTTTTCTGGGAACGGCGTCGGGTCTTGTATTCATGCGCTTTGGTCTACCCGGGGGAGCAGTGGTGGGTGCCATGCTGGGTACGGGGGCTTTCCAAATGCTGTCCCCCGTCCGCGCCCACGCGCCCGCTCACTTTGACACCGTGGTACAGATTGCCGCGGGCATTCTAATCGGGCTTTCCTTTTCCCGCGAACTCTTACAGATAGCCAAGTCCGCGCTTCCCTGGGCGCTCCTGGCTGCCATAGTCTTTCTGGCTGTGGGCGTGGGGCTCGCTTTCCTGGTAGCCAGGTTTTCGGATGTGAACTTTGCCACCGCGCTCTTTGGGTTGGCCCCTGGCGGCATCACCGGCTTTGGTGCGATGGCCCAGGCCGAAGGCAACAACCCCGCCATGGTGGGGCTCTTCCACCTGATCCGCGTGATCACGCTCTTCTTGCTGATCCCTCTGTTGGGACGCATGCTCAGCCGGTAGACTGTAGGCATGAAGATTGAGTTCCGCGAAAACGGGCCCATCTCCCTCGAGACCGGCGGGCGCTATCTGCTGCGGCGGGATGGGCAGGAAGAAGTAATTGAGAAGCCGCGCGTCTCGCTCTGCCGCTGCGGCGGTTCCGCCAAGAAACCTTTCTGCGACGGCACCCACAAAATCAATGGTTTTGTGGCGCCGGCGGCGGTGCTTGAGATTGACGAGAACCCGCTGACAGTTGGGCAGTGACACAAGAGCGCTAGCTGAAAAGTTAGTCCAGGCTTGCGGCTTTCAAAGGTTAGGTACCTCCATGGTGAGTTCGACCCTTCGGTCGAACTCACTGGGGCCAGAGGGAGTGAAGGAACACAGCGCGGCTTTTCAAACCTTTCGACAAACTTGGACTGGAGATACTTAGAAGAAATAGTCCGATCCAAAGATAACCTCATCGGTGGGTCTTCCCAGGCATTCTTGGATGTCGTATCCCATGCGGGCGGTGAACACCTGGACGGTGCGGTAGCAGGCCTCGAGGCCCCCCCACTGAACCATCCCTACACCGCCGTGCCCTTGCGGAGCCACCAGCTCATCCCCATACAGATATGCGGCAATCCTTCGGCTGTCGGTTTCCGCCAGCGACGGCTTGATGATCCCGCGGGCATACTCCAGTTCTTCCAGTGATAAGGCTTTTGCCGCTGGCACCCCCAATTCACCCGCAGGCAGGGCGCGTCCGTTGATATCGGCCTCGATGTCCGCGTAGCTTTGGGCCCGATAAAACTCCCGCGCGACTTGAGCAATTACCTGGTCCCAGTCACGGGGTTTGGCAAATGCCACCAGCCAAGGAAGCGCTGTATCAGGAAATTTTTCAGATACGAAAGATGCGGCAAGGCCCTCAACCACCAGAAAATCGGCCAAGGTTGGCCTGGATCTTCGGCCCGGCCTCTGCCACCAGAGCTGCTGCGCCAGCAGGCGCGCCAGCACCGCGGGAAGCCGCTCGAGGTTCCCCTCGCTCGGCCAGATCTGCAAAAGAATCTTGCCGGGAACCCCCGCAAACCCGCTCAAGCCAAAAGAGCTCAGCATCAGGCGGCGGTTAGCAGGGTCGGCGGGCACGACCAGCAGCTCCACCTTTAGAGCCAGCTCGCCAAACGGAGTTGCTAACTCTTGCAGCCACGCGCCCGCCTGGCCGGGAAGTTCCAGTTGCCGAAAACGCTCGAACGCCCAGGCGCTCGCCTCAATTTTGCGCGCGGGGTTGAAAAGCCCCCACATCTGCCGGGCAGACATCACCTGGTAGCCATCAAGCTCTGCCGCCTCCATCACGCGGTAGCCTGGGTAGACCCTGGCGGCTATTCCTGTTTCAGTTTCAAAGGATCGCCACGCTGCCAGCCCCGCAGCCAGATCGCCCGCCGCAAAGCGCTCACGAGCTGGCGATACCGAGGTAAACAGCGGTTCCAGTTTTCCAATGGTGTCGAACACCTCTACTTGCATCCACCTTTGATGATAGTGCTTCCGCAGCAACGCTGGCAGCGGGGGTTAGCCTCCCGCAAGATGCCGTTGGGCAAAATAACTCGTTTCTCAGCCCCGCCTAAACGCCAGGTTCTAGCGCCAAGGCCTGCGCCGTATCATTCCAGGCCCTCTGGATGCGCCCTGGGCAGACTCCGCGGGGAATTTGTTCTTGGCGTTGCATAAAACTAGGCGTAAGCTTTGCTTTGGAGGCTCAACCATGGACATGCGCTATCGCAAACTCGGAAAGTGGGGCATCAAAGTTTCGGAAATTTCCCTGGGCGCCTGGATCACCTATGGCGACGCTGTGAACGATCTGAAAACCATACGGCAGATTGTCCGCTATGCCTACGATCACGGGGTCAATTTCTTTGACAATGCCGACGTCTACGCCACCGGCAAGGCCGAGATCCTGATGAGCAAGGCGCTGGCCGAGTTCCCGCGAGATACCTTGGTAATGTCCTCCAAGGTGTTCTGGCCCATGTCGAAGAACGTAAACGACAAGGGGCTTTCGCGTAAGCACGTGACCGAGTCCATCTTCAGAAGCCTCGAGCGCATGGGCACCGACTACCTGGACCTCTACTTTGCCCATCGCTACGACCCAGATGTGCCCATGGAAGAGATTGTCTCCACATTTTCCAACCTGGTGGACCACGGATACATCCTCTACTGGGGAACCAGCGAATGGCCCGCTCCCCGAATTGTGGAAGCCTGCGAGTTCGCGAGGGCTAACCACCTGCACCCACCCGTGGTGGAACAGCCGCAGTACTCCATGCTTTACCGCGAACGCGTCGAGAGCCAGATTCTCCCCGAGACCGAGCGCTACGGCATGGGCGTTGTAGTCTGGAGCCCGCTGGCGCAGGGTGTGCTCACCGGCCGCTACGACAAAGGAACACCCAAAGGCAGCCGCCTGGAGCGCCACCCGGGGTTCGTGAGCCGCTATATGTCCAAAGAAAACCTGGATAAGGTAAAGAAACTCAAGAAAGTGGCGGATGGCCTGGGTCTTTCGCGCACCCAACTTGCGCTTGCCTGGGTGCTGAGGCAGAAAGGCCTTTCCAGCGCGATTACCGGGGCCACCAAGCTGGAGCAGATCAAGGAGAGCCTTGGCGCTGCCGGGGTTGACCTGCCGCAGGATGCAGTTGAGAAGATCGAGGCTATCCTTAACCCGGCATAGTAAGCGCACCGTCATTCTGAGTGAAACGAAGAATCTATCACTAGGTCGGAACGGTACCGTTCCGACCTAGTCTGAGGTTTTT
>JAMCQK010000043.1 GCA_023382135.1 Deinococcus sp. | reverse complement strand
ACGCTATATCTGGGATTCCACCGACTTTTCTTGCGGCAAGTGCGCTTATCCCGCTTTACCCTAAGATTCAGGTATCACTTTTTTCAAATGATCGGCAACAAGGTTCCTGATTACAGATTCGGAATCACTACCGTATAGACCCACCCCCGCGTTTGAGAGTCCTGGACGCGGGAACTTCCCCCCAGCACCCCGGCCCCGCACGCTCTTTGGGTGCCACCAAAATACGGCTCATCTACCACCACCTCGCCGTCGAAGGGGAAAGGCTATGCCAGTTTCACCGCAATGTCCAAGCGGATCTTACGGTAGAAAGGCGGTGCTGTATCGTTGTTCACGCCCGACAACCCAGCCGCGGTTCTGGCTGCAACTTCTCCAACAAACAACTCCTTCAACGTTTATGATTTCCGGCTGCTTAGCTTTGTCTTTCTGTATGGCATCTGACTGTCTCCAGAGTAGTCTTATCTGGGACAGCCCATTGACATTTTTTGTACTCCATGCTGCGCAAAATGCCGTGAAGCGCCTCGGTAAATATCCAACCCTGATCCCATGTTCTAAGGGGGCCGTATGGGTTGAAGGATGGATGCAGCCGATGGTAACGGCCGTAGGATGGCCGCCTGGTTTCCGGTGCTTAGCCCGGTCTGGTAAGCGGGTGTTAGTCGGCCCTGCCTGGTGCAGCTTTCAGGCCAAAGCAATGGCCGTAATTAACTTGTTCCCACAGGTTTCTGCTGGTTGTCGGGTATCTGAGAATAAAGCGGAGCACGGGTGAGCAGCAGTTAGCTCAAAAGTTCTCTTGTACAAACCCGCACCCAGCCAGCCTCCCCTCTGGACTGGGATCTTTGAGAACTGGACAAAACCGGTGGCGTGAAGGTTGTAGCCAAGTTTCTGCGTGGTCTGACGCCCATTTGGCAACTGTCCAGACTTGGTCCAAGTACCGGCTTGAAGGGGGTCTTGCGCTTTTATGTGCTTTTATGTTTTAGTTTGTTAGACCAACCTAGGTAATCACAGTCGAAGTACAAAGCGGCGAGAGTTCTATGACCGAGACCACCCTGATTCCCAGCCAACGACAAGAAGAGATTCATGCTCTTTTGCAGAAGCGGCGCTTTGCTTCCGTCAAAGCTTTGGCGAATGCCCTTGCCGTTTCCGAGATGACTATCAGGCGCGACCTCGAGGTCCTGGCTTTGCGCGGAGTAGTCGAACGCGTGTTTGGCGGCGCACAACTGGTCGAGAAGTCGGGCCAGGAGCAGGGTTTTGTGAAACGCCTGAGCGAGAACACCGAAGCCAAAGAAAGAATTGCCCGCAAAGCCCTGGAGCTGGTTTTCGACGGCGACACCGTCGCGATTGACGCTTCCACCACATCGGTGTTTTTAGCGCGGCAGCTGAACGGGCGCGAAATCAGCGTGGTGACTAACAGCCTTCTGGTTGCCCAAGCGCTTGCCGACTCGCGCACGCAGGTGTTGGTACTGGGCGGAAGCCACCGTGTGGTGGCGGGTTCGCTTACCGGGCCCGTCACCGAAGCCAACCTGCAAGGGATTCACGTGGATAAGGTTTTCTTTTCGGCCAAAGGCGTGAGCGCAAATGCCGGATTTACGGATCCCCATCTGCCTGAAGTGGCGGTAAAGCGGCTGTTGTTGGCGGCGGCGTCGCAACGGGTGGCGCTCGTAGACAAGTCAAAGTTCGGGCAGACGGCGTTACACAGTTTTGCTCCGCTTTCAGGCGCCAACCTGCTAATTTCGGATGCCAATCCACCGGTTGACATAAGGGACGGCCTCGAGGCCGCCGGGGCCTCGGTGGAGGTAGCCAGTGGCTAGCCTGCTCGAAATGACCGGTATCCAAAAACACTTCGGCGGCGTGCAGGCGTTGAAGAACGTAGACTTCGACATCGAAGCCGGGGAAGTGCATGCGCTGGTGGGCGAAAACGGCGCGGGCAAAAGCACCCTGATTAAAATTCTTTCCGGCGCGTACACGCCCGATAGCGGCACCATCAAAATAGAAGGCCAGGAAGTAACCATTGCCAATCCGCGCCAAGCCCAGGCATTGGGAGTTGTTACCATCTACCAGGAAACCAGCCTTTATCCCGATCTTTCGGTTTTAGAAAATCTGTTCATGGGCCGCCAGCCGCGCCGCAGGTTTGGCTTGTTGGATTGGGGTGCCATGAAGAAGGAAGCCGAAGCAGTTTTCAAGCGGCTTGGTGTAGATATCCCCTTATCTGCCCGGCTTGGCGATTTAGGCAAGGCTTATGCGCAACTGGTCGAAATTGCCAAGGCGCTTTCCCAAAAGGCCCGCATTCTTGTGATGGACGAGGCCACCGCCGCGCTCACCTCCGATGACGTTGAACGTCTCTTCGGAATCATCAGAACTATGCGTTCTCAGGGTGTGGCCATCATTTACATTTCCCACCGGCTGGATGAAATCTTCCGCGTGACCGACCGCGTCACTGTTCTGCGTGACGGCGAAAGGGTGGGAAGCGAAAGAGTCGCCAATGTCAACCAGAACTGGCTGATCCAACGAATGGTGGGCCGCGAGCTGACCAACCTGTATCCACGTAACATCCGTGCTCCAGGAAAGGTTTTGCTCGAGGTCGGCAACCTAACGCGCATCGGCGTTTTTGAAAACGTTAGCTTTAGCCTGCGCGAAGGCGAGATCGTGGGACTAGCCGGCTTGGTCGGCTCTGGACGCTCGGAGATAGTTCGCGCCATTTTCGGCATCGACCGCTATGACTCTGGTACTGTCTTGCTCGAGGGAAAGCCGCTTTCTTCCAAACCTTGGGAAGCCGTTCAATCCGGCGTCGCGCTGTTGCCTGAAGACCGAAGCCGGCAAGGGGCCATCTTGGCTATGCCGGTGCGCGCCAACATGACACTGGCTGTGCTGCACAACCTGCACAAGGGCGGCTTTCTCGACGAGAAGCAGGAAGCAAGCATTACCGACCGGTTTATCCAGGCCCTGCAAGTGCGTCCGCCCAGATCGGAGCTTCCCGTTGCAAGTCTTTCCGGCGGGAACCAGCAGAAAGTTGTCTTGGGAAAATGGTTGGCTTCGAATCCCAAAGTCCTGATTCTCGACGAACCAACTCAAGGCGTAGACGTGGGCGCAAAAGCCGAAATTCACCAACTGATGGACCGCTTGGTGAACGAGCTAGGAGTTGGAATATTGATGATTTCATCCGACCTGCCCGAAGTGCTCGGGATGGCTGACCGGTTGCTGGTAATGCACCGCGGACACCTGGTGGCCGAGCTTCCGCGGGGGGCTTCACCCGAGCAAGCGATGGCAAAGGCAACCGGCCTCGAGGCCCAGGGGATTGCGCATGTACGTTGACCGTGGACGCCAATACTCCATAGCCGGTTTTTTGGCCGCGCTGTTGGTGGTGCTTGCTCTGGCTGCCGGAAACTTTTTCTCGCTTGGTAACTTTAGCGACATCCTGGTAAACATTTCGTTCGTCACCATCGCTGCGGTTGGCATGATGGCGGTCATCCTCACTGGTCAAATCGACATCTCAATTGGCGTGACACTGTCTATCTGCTCCACTGTCGCGGCAATCGCGAGCAAGGCGGGAGTACCTATCCCGCTGGTAGCGCTGATCTCGGTAGGAACGGGTGCGCTGCTGGGTTTGGTCAACGGTTTGCTGGTCACCCGCTTCAAAGTTCACTCCATCATCGTCACGCTTGGGACTATGTCGGTTTTCCGCGGCCTCTTGATTTACTTCACCAAAGGTGCCTGGATCTACTCCCTTCCGCAGGATTTTCGCAGCGTCGGCCTGGGAACCTTCTTAGGTATTCAAAACCCTATCTGGGCGATGATTATCGTTTTGCTGGTAGCCGCTTGGTTGTTTTCCTCGACCGCCTGGGGCCGCTCGCTGTACGCGGTTGGCTCGAACCCGGAAGCGGCAAGATTGTCAGGAATCCGCGTGCCGTTTGTGCAGGCCAGCGTGTTTGTCGTTCTTGGCGCACTGGTGGGCCTCGCCACCATGTTTTATGCCACGCGCTTTTCCACTATCCAGTCCAACACCGGCCAAGGCTTTGAGTTTGTAGTGATCACGGCGGTGGTGGTTGGTGGCGTGAACATATTTGGCGGCTCGGGAACGGTCCTGGGCGTTGCGCTCGGCGCGCTGCTCGTTGGCATCACCGGCACGGCGCTCACGTTCCTGGGTATCAGCGCCTACTGGGAACAGGCGATCCAGGGCCTTTTTATTCTGCTGGCGGTAGCCTTCGATTCGGTGCGCTTGAGGCGCCGCCGCTACGTGCTGCAGAAAGTCAGAGGTGGGGTGTGAATGCAACGCGGAGGTATTTCCGCATTCGCTTGAGTGCCGCCGAAATCGTGCTGGTGGCCGCGCTGGCACTGGCCATCATAGTCATGTCGCGGCTTTCGCCACAGTTCCTTACGGTTAACAACTTCTTCGAGGTTACGCGCTTCGTTACCGAAATTGGCCTGATCTCTTTGGGCATGAGCGTCGTCATCCTGACGGGTGGTATCGACCTGTCCGTCGGTTCGATCGTTGGCCTTTCGGCCATCGTTTTGGGCGCCAGTTTTCATGCCGGCGTAAACGTTTGGTTGGCGGCTTTGCTGGGCGTTCTGGCGGGGGCGCTTTGCGGGTTTGTTAACGGCCTGATTATTACCAGGGCCAATATTCCTCCGCTTATCGTCACGCTAGCGACACTTGCCATCTATCGTGGGTTGGCGCTTGGCATCTCGCAGGCGCGCAACTACCGTGACTATCCTGATGTTTTCTACAAGCTTGGCCAGGGTTACGTTGGCCCGGTGCCGGTCCAGTTCATCGTGTTTGTGGTTTTCATGCTCGTCTTTGTGCTGCTGCTGGGGCGCACCGTTTTTGGCCGTGCGGTCTATGCACTGGGCAACAACGAGACAGCCACGCGCTTTAGCGGCATTCACGTGGACCGGCTGAAACTAATCATTTACACCCTCTCGGGATTCCTGTCTGGTGTCGCCGGGATCGTGTTGGTCTCGAGGCTTTCCACCGCCAAGCCTGATCTAGGGCTTGGCTACGAGCTCGATGCCATTACAGCCGTTGTCCTGGGTGGTACCGCCATAGCCGGCGGAAGCGGGGGCATCTGGGGAACTCTCCTTGGTTTATTCATTGTGGGCATCGTGCGAAATGGGCTTTCGCTTGCCTTCATCAAGGCCGATGTCCAACTTGTTTTTATCGGTTTGGTTTTGATCGCCGCGGTTGTTTTTAATCAGGTAACGCGGCGGCCAGCAAGGAGGTGATGCAGCGAATCGCTTTCGCAAGGGAGGGTTTTTGGGTGGTTGGGAACCAGGTTGGCTTTCGGCATATAGGCTTTAGTTGCTAGGGAGGTAGGAATGAAAGTAGTTCGGTCAGCAGTTGCGGTTCTGGCGATGCTGCTTCTTAGCGCAGCGTTTGCCCAGAAACAAATCACCATCTACATGATTCCCAAACTGGTGGGCATCGATTACTTCAACGCCACCAAGCAAGGCGCCGAGGAAGCGGCCAAGGAACTGGGCAACGTCAAGCTGATTTATGACGGTCCCACCGAGGGCCGTGTGGACAAACAGATCGAGTTCGTGGAAAACGCTATCACCGCGAAAGTGGACGTGATCTCGATTGCCTCCAATGACCCTGTAGCGATTGCGCCCGTGCTAGAAAAAGCCCGCAAGGCCGGCATCAAAGTGGTTACTTGGGACGCAGATGCCAACTCGCGCGACGTGTTCGTCAACCAAGCAACCTTCGAAGGAATCGGCAAGGCCTTAGCCGATCAGATGGCGAAAGAAGTTGGGAAGACCGGCGAGGTGGCCATTGTTACCTCGAGCTTGACAGCCCCTAACCAGAACGCCTGGATCAAGGCGATGAAAGATGTTCTCGCCAAGAGTTACCCTGGCTTGAAGATTGTGGGCACCAAACCCAGCGAAGAAGACCAGCAACTGGCCTTCAAAGTCACCCAAGACCTGATCAAAGCTTACCCGAACCTGAAAGGTGTTTGGGCGCTTTCTTCTGTGGCCTTCCCGGGTGCCGCGGAAGCCGTTAAGCAAGCTGGCAAGGCTGGCAAGATTGCCGTTGTAGGTCTTTCAACCCCTAACCAGATGAAGCCCTTTATGAAGGACGGCGTCATTAAGAGCGTGGTGCTTTGGAACCCGGTTGACCTGGGCTACCTGAGCGTCTACGCGGCCCGCCAACTGGTGGACAAGGGTCTGAAGCCCGGCGACAAGGTGGTTACCAAGCGCGGCACCTTCACGGTGCAAAAGGACAAAATCAGCCTGCAGATTCTGTTGGGCCCTCCGTTCATCTTCACGCCCCAGAACATTGACAAGTTCAACTTCTAAATGAGGTTGAGGGTCGGGGGTCTAGAGTCGAGCGCCATAGACGGTTTGGCGCTTGACCCTGGGCCCCGGGCCCCGGGCGAGGTTCTGCATGGAAGGCGCGAAGACCTGGTTAATCCCCGATGGATATCTGCCTGCTAAAGGGCCGGACGGTCATTATGCTGGCCATGACTGCGTTTGCCTTTTAAACACATCCAGCGAAAATGCGATGGTTTGGCTGGATGTCTACTTTGAAGACAGGGATCCAGTCGAAGATTTAGAAGTAAGGCTTGCAGCTAAGCGCGTGTTGCACTTACGAATGGACAAGCCAGAGATGCTGGGAGGTTTTCAGATGCCGCGCGAGGTGCCGTATGCCTTGCGGGTGAGATCCGACACGCCGATTTCAGTGCAGTACAGCCGGCTGGATGTTACGCAGGCCAACATGGCTTTTCTCAGCACAATGGCATTTCCCGTTACGCACTCTCGACTCCGGAAACCAAAGCTATATGTCAAAAAGCGCCGCCGTGGAAAGGTCGCTAGAACCAGCCAGAACCGGGGAGGCCGATGAATAGAATGCCGGACAGTGTTCGCGAAGCTTTGAAACGCCAACACATTGAGACCCCTAGTTGGGGTTATGGTAACTCAGGAACGCGGTTCAAGACGTTCCCGGCGCCGGGTGCCGCGCGAAACATCCTGGAGAAGATTGAGGATGCGGCAGAGGTTCACAGGCTCACTGGAATCGCACCCTCCATTGCTTTGCACATTCCTTGGGACAAAGTGGAGGACTGGTCAAAACTCAAGTCGTTTGCTGAGGAGCGCGGGATCAAAATTGGCGCTATAAACCCGAATGTTTTTCAGGACGAAGAGTACAAGCTTGGTTCAATTGCGCATCCAGACCCCAAAATCCGGGAACGCGCCATACAACATGTGCTCGATTGCGTTGGGATCATGACCGTTACTGGCTCTCGCGATCTGAGTCTGTGGTTTGCGGATGGAACGAATTATGCGGGGCAGGATGATTTCCGGGAGCGGAAACACCGTGTGAGAGAAGGCCTCGAGGCTATCTACCAACAACTCCCCGAAAACGCCCGCATGCTTGTCGAGTACAAACTATTCGAGCCTGGTTTTTACTACACCGACCTTCCCGACTGGGGTACAGCGTTTGCTCACTGTGTGGCATTAGGTCCTAAAGCCCAGGTGCTGGTCGACTTGGGCCACCACCCACAAACTACCAACATCGAAAACATAGTTGCCTTTTTGCTGGACGAAGGCAAACTCGGCGGATTCCACTTCAACGCGCGGCGGTACGCCGACGACGACCTGATTGTCGGGACAACCAATCCCCTTGAGCTTTTCTGCATCTACTTTGAGCTGGTCTCGGCGGAAAATTCACCAGATTTCACGGCGTCGGCTTGCGCCAAGAACGTAGCTTACATGATTGACCAGTCCCATAATATTGAACCCAAGGTTGAGGCGATGGTTCAGAGCGTAATTAATTGCCAAGAGGCCTATGCGAAAGCCTTGCTGGTTGACCGGGAGGCGCTGCATGCCGCGCAACACAAAGGGGACGTATTGGAAGCGCACCGAATCTTGATGGACGGCTTTTATACCGATGTGCGCCCCCTGCTCCGAGAAGTGCGCGAAGAAATGAAAGTGCCAGCAAACCCTGTCGAAGCCCACCGGAAGAGCGGCTATCAGGAGCGCATAGCCAAGGAAAGAGGCAAGCAAAAAGATGGCGGCTTCTCCGCCTGAATCGGAGTGAATTAGATGCCAAAAAATTTATGGAATGACCAACAAGCACCCAAGAACGACGGCCTTTCATCGCTTGCCTACCGCTCGCGCCTGCTGGGTGCCGACCGTACCTTGGTCAATATCTATGGTGGCAACACTAGCACCAAATCAAAAGAAAGAGATCATCTTGGGCGCGAAGTGGAAGTGCTGTGGGTAAAAGGCTCAGGGTCTGACGTCGCGGATATTACCGAGAAGGGATTTGCTGGGCTCAAACTTGAGGAAGTCTTGCCATTGCTTAGCCGCAAATCCATGTCTGACGAGGAGATGGTGGCTTATTTGGAGCGTACCGCTTTTGAGCCTGGCCGTCCTCGCCAGTCTATTGAAACGCTTCTTCACGCATTTGTCCCTGCTAAGCACGTGGATCATACCCATCCAGATGCCATCATCAGCATTGCTTGCTCGCCGCGGGGCAAAGACATCGTCCGCGAAATCTACGGCGACCGCGCCGCTTGGGTGGATTACATCCGTCCCGGCTTCGCGCTATCGAAGCAAATTGGCGAGGCGGTGCGCCGCAATCCAAGAATTGAATGCATAGTAATGGGCAAACACGGCCTGGTAACGTGGGGCAGAACATCGAGAGAGTCTTATCACAACACACTCCGCGTCATCGGCGAAGCCGAGGCCTATCTAAAACACAAAGCCTTGAAAAAACCTTTTGGTGGTGTCGAGGTTAGACCGCTAACCCAGAAAGCGCGTGAAGCCCTGCTCGCTAAACTATTGCCGGTCCTGCGCGGGGCCGTGAGTACCTCACGGCCAGCGATTCTGACCGTTGATACTTCTAAAGAGGTGCTTGAATTTGTGAACTCAAGCGACGCACCCAGGCTTTCGCAAGTGGGCGCCGCTTGCCCGGACCACCTGGTTCATACCAAGCGTGTTCCACTTTTCATCAACTGGAAACCAGAAGAAGGCGAAGCAAAGCTTCTCGAAAAAGCTAAGGCGGGTGTTGCCAAGTTCGCCAAAGAGTACGAGGCCTATTTCAATAAAAACAAGAACGAAGGCGACAAGATGTTCGTGCCCACCCCGCGTATCACGCTGGTGCCGGGTATTGGCATGATTGCCGCGGGTCCAGACGCCATGGCGGCGGAAGTCTCGCGCCAGCTTTACCAGCGCGCGATTGCGGTGATGAAAGGCGCAGTGGCTTGCGGTGGGTTTATCAGCCTTGGTGCCGCGGAGTCCTACGCCATCGAATACTGGCCACTGGAGCTTTACAAACTTTTGCTGAAGCCGGCACCCAAAACGCTTGAGGGCAAGGTTGCTCTGGTCACCGGCGCTGCTTCTGGCATTGGCCGGGCTATTGCCGACCGTTTGGCAGCCGATGGGGCACACGTGGTTATTGCCGACCTGAACTTTGAAGGTGGTAAGCAAGGCGCATCTGAGATTATAAAGTCACGCGGCTTCCGGCGCGCGATGGCCCTCAAGATAGATGTGACCAAAGAGTCCGAAGTTCAGGCCGCTTTTCGGCAGGCGGTACTGCAATTCGGCGGCGTGGACATCGTTGTAAACAATGCGGGTATTTCGGCCTCGGCACCAGTTGAGGAAACCAGCCTGGAGATGTGGAACCGTAGCCAGAATATTCTGTCCACCGGCTACTTCCTGGTAGCGCGTGAGGCTTTTAGGGTGTGGAAGGCGCAGAACGTTGGCGGGAATTTGATTTTTATCTGTTCTAAAAACTCGGTTGCCGCCGGCAAAAATGCTGCGGCATACAGCGCCGCCAAGGCCGCCGAGTTGCATCTGGCTCGTTGTCTCGCCGAAGAAGGCGGGGCTTTTGGCATCCGGGTAAACAGCGTGTTGCCCGATGCCGTGCTTCAAGGCTCGTCCATATGGAACAGCTCGTGGCGCAAAGAACGGGCGGCCACTTACGGCATCAAAGAAGGCGAACTCGAGGAGTTTTATCGCAAGCGCACCACGCTTAAAGTGAGTATCTACCCCGAGGATATTGCCGAGGCGGTTTACTTTTTTGCTTCCCCGGCGTCTAGCAAGACCACGGGTGGAGTGCTGACGGTGGATGGGGGAGTGCCGGTAGCGTATGTAAGGTAGCTGGGAGCATAGGGCGGAGAGCTCATGAGCTTGCATCTGGCGGTGGACTTGGGCGCTGAATCAGGGCGCGTAGCGCTTGGGCGTCTTGAAGATGGCAGGCTGGAGGTTGAAATTCTCCACCGCTTTGCAAATATTCCGGTAAATTTGAACGGACATTTACACTGGGACTTGCCTACAATTTGGCTGGAGATTTTGGAGGGCTTGAAGAAAGCGCCCAACGGAGTATCCAGCCTTGGGGTGGATGGCTGGGGTGTGGACTACGCGTTATTGGGGCCGGATGATGACCTGGTTGTTTTGCCGACGCACTATCGCGATTCTCGCAACCTTGCTGCTTACCAGAGGGTTTTGTCCAAGCTCGGCCGCGATTTGATTTTTGAAGAGAGCGGCATACAGTTCATGCCGATCAACACGCTGAATCAGATTGAGGCCCAGGCGTATACCAACCCAAAAATTCTGGAAACTTCGAAGACTTTTTTGATGCTGCCGGATTTGTTTCACTTTTGGCTTTCAGGGAAGAAGGCCGTGGAGTGGACGAATGCCAGTACCACGCAGTTTGCTAATCCTTTGACGAAGAACTGGTCGGAAAAGATTGTGGAGAAGATGGGTTGGCCTCGAGGCCTATTCGGCTTGCCCATTGCTCCAGGCACCGTCCTTGGCCCAATGCGAGAGGAAGTTGCCAGAGAAGTCGGCCAACAAACCACCGTAGTGGCACCCTGCACCCATGACACCGCATCCGCGGTAGCTGCTGTTCCCGCGGAAGGCCAAAACTGGGCCTACATCTCCAGTGGCACTTGGTCGCTTGTAGGTCTTGAACTGCCTGCTCCGGTTATCTCATCCGAGACATTAAGGCTCAACCTCACCAACGAAGGTGGGCTGGATGGCACCACCCGGTTACTCAAAAACGTGATGGGCCTTTGGCTGCTCCAGGAGTGCAGGCGCGCCTGGCACAACCAATACGATTACGCTTCCTTATCCACAATGGCGGAAAATGCCCAAGCTTTTAGGTCGCTCATAAACCCCGACGATTCAAGCTTTCTTCTGCCGAACGAATCTGCTGGTCCCATGCCCGTAAGAATCCGCGATTACTGCCAAAAAACCCGCCAACCACTACCTGAGACCGAAGCCGAGACTGCCCGTACCATCTACGACAGCCTGGCACTCAAGTACCGCGCGGTAATTGAAATGCTTGAGAAAGTTTCACGGACATCG
>JAMCQK010000058.1 GCA_023382135.1 Deinococcus sp. | reverse complement strand
GAATAGTCGTCGGTGCAATTGTGGCCGTGAACTCCCTTGGCCGTATTCATCACCCGGTTACCGGAGACTTGTACGCCCGTTACCTGGAACTGGCTGGCGAGTTCGGAATGAAGTGGCCTGATACTGTGCCTCCTCCGCCAACAGCGGACTACTCCGATGTTTTTGCCGAAGGCAACGAGCTTCGAGTTCGCAATACCGTGATCGGCGTGGTGGCCACCAACGCGGCGCTCACCAAAGTCCAGTGCCAGAAGCTGGCTCAAATGGCCCACGATGGAATGGCGCGCGCCATCCAGCCGGCGCATACCATGTTCGACGGCGACGTTATTTTTGCGCTTTCAACCGGAAACTCCGGCAGCGTCGGGCCAGCGGAACTGTCCAACCTGGGAGCGCTTGCGGCGGATACATTTTCGCGCGCGATTATCCGCGGGGTTCTGGCGGCAAAGTCGGCCGGTGGGATGACAAGCTACCGAGAAGCTTTCCCGGAAGCGTGATTTCTGTTTGAGGGCCAGATGCTTTTGCGAGCTACAAGTTGTCATCCTGGGCGTAGCGAAGAGTCTAGAATCTTGCTCGGTCTGGCAATTCTCGGAGGGGAAGGTGCCTTTGGCCCACTAATCTGAATTCACGGTGCGCAGCGGAGATTCTTCGCGTTAGCGCCCATAATGACAAAATGAGTTTTCGGGATCGCAGAACAGGCAAGCCGGATTATTTGGGAGCTCAAGACATGGTGCAACTCGAAGAACTGGTACTCAAGGCCGCCAACCAAGTTGACGTGAACGAAGTCGTCCGTTTGGCGCAAAAGCTGGTGCAGATTGAAAGCGGTATACAAAGCTGTTATCCCGGCCCTGGCGAGGCGCCGGTGGTGGAGTTTTTGGAAAGGTACCTCCAGCAGCACGGTTTTCGGACCCAGGTCCAGGATGTTGCTCCTGGGCGCCCCAACCTGATTGCGGATATCGGGAGTGGGCCGGGTGGAATTATCCTCGAGGGCCACGCCGATGTGGTTACCCCCGGCGATTTGTCAGCGTGGGAAATTCCGCCATATGAAGGCCGAATTGTTGGCGGCAAGCTTTATGGACGCGGATCTTGTGACATGAAAGGCGGCTTGGCGGCGGCTATCGTTGCAGCATCAACCATAAAGAAAGTCCTGGGTGAACCCAAGAAAACTTTGCGGCTTTGTATACCGTGCGACGAAGAAGGACTAATGACCGGCATCAAGGCCTTTGTCAAGGCGGGGTATGCCGACGGGTTTGCCGGGGCGGTTATCTGCGAGCCGGAAGAGAACGAAATTTGTTTGTGGCAAAAAGGCGCCATGCGGGTGCGCCTGGAGTTCAAAGGAAGGATGGCCCACGGGGCGATGCCGTATGCGGGGGCGAACCCTATTCCTTCGGCTGCTCGTTTTGTGGCCAAGCTGGGTGAACTTCAGGCCGATCTACAAAAAGAGAGCGAGCACCGGCATCTCGGCCAGCCGTGGATCACCCCCACCGTGTTCCAAGCGAGCGCCGGCGAGGGGCAGGTCAATGTAATCCCCGACAGGGTGACGCTGTTCTTGGATATCAGGACGAACCCAGACCAGGATCACCGGGAGATTGAACAGGGTTTGCGCGAGCGCCTGGCGGCTTCGTTGGAAGAGGGGGTGGCGGCAGGCCTCGAGGTCTTCGAGGACCGGCCCGCAACCGAAACTGCGGCCCGCGAACCCATCGTCAAAGCCACCGAAAAAGCACTCTCTTTACTGGGAATGCCGTTGTGTTATGGTGGAGTTCCGGGAGCGACCGATGGTACCTATCTCTGGGCTTGGGCGAATTTACCCATCGTTACCATTGGACCAGGAGGGCGGAGAATGCCTCACCAGGTAAATGAGTTTGTGGAGATCGACGAACTTGTTGCCTCGGCGCGACTATACACCGCGATCTGCGCTTTGATGCTGGTTAGGGAGGAATAGTCATGAGGAAACTCTGGTTAGCGGCACTGGTTCTTATGGGTTTAGCGGTGGCTCAGAACCGCGGGGGGAGCCTGACCGTGGCCATCCTGGCCGAGCCCCCCGCGCTCGACCCCACCACAACGGCTTCGGCTGAAATTGCCCGCATTCTTTACGACAACGTGCTACAGGGCTTGGTGAAGCTAAACGCCAAGGGCGAGATTGTCCCCGCGCTCGCGGAAAGCTGGAGAGCTTCCGCCAGCGGCCTGACCTACACCTTCTCGCTTCGCAAAAACGTCAAGTTCCACGACGGCAGCTCTTTCACCGCCGAGGACGTGGTGTTCAAGTTCAACCGCGCCAAGGACCCCAAGAGCGGGCACCGGCACCCCGAGTACTACCGGGATATAACTACCGTAAGCGCCAGGGATCCTTACACCGTAGTCTTCACGCTCAAGCAGCCCAACCAAGACTTCTTGTTCAACCTGGCCGCCATCGAGTCAACCATCGGCCCCAAAGGCCGCTTGGACCAGCAGAAGACCCAGCCGATCGGCACTGGACCTTTCAAGTTTGCCGCCTGGGACCGCGGCGTAGGAGTTCGTCTTGAGCGCTTTGATGGCTACTACGACCCGCGCCTGCCTTACTTGGACAAGGTTACTTTCCGCTTCCTGCCGGACCCCAACGCCCAGATTGCTGCGCTCAAGGCTGGCGACATAGACGCCATCGGCTACGGCGTAACGCCGGAGAACGCCTTGGCGCTGCAAAAAGACGCTAACTTCAAGGTGGTGCAGGGAACCTCCACAGCAGAAATTACCGTGGGCATGAACAACTCCAAGCCACCCTTCAACGATATCCGGGTGCGCAAGGCCATGCAGTACGCGGTGAACCGTGACGAACTCCTTCAGTCGGTGATGCTTGGCTTTGGTACCAAGATTGGTTCGCACCGGAGCCCGGCAGAAACCTGTTACGAGGACCAGAGCGGTATGTACAAGTACGACCCCGAACAGGCCAAGAAACTGCTGGCTGAGGCCGGATACGGACCTGGCAACCCGCTCAAGTTCACCTTCAGCCTGGCGGCCCCCTACCCCTACGAAAAGCGCATCGGCGAAGCCATGGCGGCCCAGTTTGAGCGCGCCGGCATCCAGGCCAAGCTTGAAGTAGTTGAGTGGAGCACCTGGATTAACCGCATCTTCCTGGGTGGCGACTATCAGATGACCATCATCGGCCACTCGGAACCCAACGACATTGGTGTGTATACCAATCCCAAGTACTACTTCAAGTACAACAGCCCGGAGTTCAACAAACTGTTCACCCAGTACCTGCGCACCAACGACCCCAAGAAGGCTTGCGAGACTATGAAGCAGCTTCAGCGCAAACTGGCCGAGGATGCGGTAAACATCTGGGTGCTCAATGGCCCCTTCATTGCCGCGCTCAAGAAGAACGTTATGGGCTGGTGGCCTAACCAACCCACGCCCAGCATGAATGTTACCGAGGTTTATCTCGCGAAGTAGTCAACAATAGCGGGGTGATAACCCCCCGGCCACCCCCCCGGCAAACAAAGGGGAGGTAAAAGGGGGGCTAAGCAATGTGGACCTACACCTTTCGCCGTCTTGGGCTTGCCATCCTGACCCTTTGGCTGGCTTCCACGCTGGTCTTTATGGTGGTCCTGTTCATTCCTGGGGACCCGGTGGCCACCATTCTGGGGATGGACGCCAACCCAGACGTGGCGGAAAAGTTGCGCCATGACCTCGGTCTCGACCGCCCCCCGCTGGAGCGGTATTTTAGCTGGCTCGCTGGCGTGGCCACGGGAGACCTTGGTACCTCTATCCGCTACGGAATATCGGTAGGGGGGCTGATACTAAAAAGCCTTACACTCACGCTGCCAATTGTGCTTTTGTCGCTCATGCTGGCTACTGTTATTGCGGTCCCACTGGGAATACTGGCTGCTAGGCGGGCCGGGGGAGCGTTAGATTTCGCGGCTTCCTTGTTCGCGCTTTTGGGCTTGGCGCTTCCTTCGTTCTGGGTTGGACTGATGTTCATCTACCTGTTCGCGGTGAATCTGGGCTGGCTTCCCTCCAACGGCTTTCCGCAGAAAGGCTGGGCCGACCCGCTCAATGCGCTCAAGTATCTGGCGCTCCCGGTCCTGACTATTGGTCTGGCGCGCTCGGCGCTGCTCACGCGCATGGTGCGGGGCAGTCTGCTGGAGGTGCTCTCGCAAGACTATGTGCGCACCGCGCGCGGGAAGGGGCTTTCTGAGCGGGTGGTAGTGAACAAGCATGCGCTCAAGAACGCGGCCTTGCCGGTGGTGACGGTGCTCGGCCTCGAGTTCGCCCAGCTTTTGATCGCCGCGGTGGTGGTGGAGCAGGTCTTCGGCCTGCCCGGCCTGGGGAGCCTGGCGCTCACGGGCATCCAGGCGCGCGACTATCCTTTGGTCCAAGGCGTTGTCTTGGTGCTTGCCATGTTTATCGTCGCGTTAAATCTAGTGGTCGATCTTCTTTACGGCTACTTGGACCCCAGGGTTTCCTATGGATAACACGCTTTCGGTTCCAGCGCCCAAACGGCGGTCTTCGCTCGGCAAGCTTTCGCCTTCGTTCCGGGTTGGTGGGGTGATTGTTCTGCTGGTGGTGCTTGCCGCGCTCGCAAGCCTGGCAAGGCCCCTGCAAGACCCCAACCGGGCCAACTTTGGCAAACAGTTTGCGCCGCCTTCGGCCGAGTTCTGGCTTGGGACCGACCAGCTTGGCAGAGACCTGGCCTCGAGGCTGCTGGCGGGGGCCCACAACGCGCTTTACGTGGGTTTGATCGCGGTAGGCATTGGCTTGGTGCTGGGGAGTCTGCTGGGCATTCTCGCGGGCTATCTGGGCGGATGGCTGGATCAAATTGTGATGTTGGGCCTCGAGGCCCTGTATGCTTTACCCGCTTTACTGCTGGCGCTCTTGCTCGCCGCGGTATTTGGACCAGGTGCTTTTAGCTCCATGGTGGCAATCGGGGTGGCGGCGGTGCCGGCGTTTGCCCGTCTGGCTCGCGCCGGAGTGCTGGCGGTCAAGGCCCAGCCCTACGTGGAGGCCGCGCAAGCGCTGGGTGCCACATCGTCGCGGATCATGTTCCGCCACGTACTTCCGAACATCTTGGGCCCCTTGATTGTGCAGGCAAGCCTGGCTTTTGCGGGGGCCATCTTGGCCGAGGCCGCGCTTTCATACCTGGGCCTGGGTACACAGCCCCCCACCGCCAGTTGGGGACGGATGCTGCGCGAGGCGCAGAGTTATTTGGCGGCGGGTCTTTCTCCATACCCCTCCATCTGGCCCGGGCTGGCTATCGCCCTCACGGTTCTGGGTTTCAACTTGATGGGCGACGGCCTGCGCGACCGGCTGGACCCGCGCGCGAAAACTTGAGTTATTACACGGCAATATCGGAGGAAGCATGAACTATCAAGATTTCTTTCGTTTAGACGGCCAGGTTGCCCTGGTGGTGGGCGCAGGCTCGGGCATCGGGCAGGCAGCGGCAGAGGCTTTGGCGGCGCACGGAGCGCTGGTGATTGCGGCGGATCTGAAAGAAGAGGCCGCAAAAGAAACCGTGTCGGCCATTGTCGCAGACGGCGGTAAGGCGGAAGCCCTTGCCATGGATTTGCAAAACGGCGCTTTGGTGAAGACGGCGGTGAGCGGAATTGTCTCCCGGCACGGGCGGCTGGATATTGCGGTCTCGACTCCCAGCGTGAATGTTCGCAAGCAGATCTTGGATTACACCGACGAAGAGTTTGACAAGGTGATCAACCTGAATTTGAAAGGAACCTTTCACCTGCTGGCGGAAGCCGGAAGGGTGATGGCCGAGCGCGGATCGGGGAGCTTGATCGCTTTTTCCTCCATCCGCTCGCTGGTGGTGGAGCCTGGCCAGGGGGTGTACGCCGCCACCAAGGCGGGCACGGTGCAGCTGATGCGTGCGTTGGCGGCGGAGCTTGGCCCCAAAGGCGTCCGCGCCAATGCGGTGGCCCCAGGCGTCATCGATACCCCGCTCACCGCCCCGATTAAGAACCAGCCGGGCTGGTATAGCGCCTATGCCAACAAGAGCGTGTTTGGCCGCTGGGGCAAGCCGGAAGAGGTGGCGGGTGCGGTGGTGTATCTGGCTTCGAAAGCCTCGAGTTATGTTACCGGTACGGTACTTTTCGTTGACGGCGGCTGGACCGCGGTGGATGGGCGCTTTACTCCGCCACTTTGATGCATCGTGCATCGGACGGTTACATCGTTTGCTGCATCCGGCTTCCAGCCCAATCGCGTGCCAGGTATCTCCAGTCCAAGTTTGTCGAAAGGCTTGAAAAGCCGCGCTGTGTTCCTTATTCCCTCTGGCCCTAGCGAGTTTGGCTCTTCGGTCAAACACACCGTGGAGATACCTAGATAACCTCGCGGAAGCCGATCGCCTCGGCACGGGCTTGCAGTTCACGTTTTAGAAGAAGGTGCTCGGGATCATCCAGATGAGGGTCGGCCTCGAGGATGCTCTTCGCGAGCGCGCGCGAGCGTTCGATAATCTCGGTATCCTTGGCCAGATCACCCAGAATCAGCTCGGGAAAACCCGACTGCCGGGTACCCCGAAGCTCGCCAGGGCCGCGCAGTTGCAAATCTTTTTCCGCGATGTAAAAGCCATCGGTGGATTCCTCGATCACCTTGAGCCTTTTCAGGGTCTTCTGGCTGGCGTCGCCCGCCACCAGGATGCAGTAAGACTCGAGGCCTCCGCGGCCCACACGTCCGCGTAACTGGTGGAGCTGCGCCAAGCCAAAGCGCTCGGCGTTCTCAATAATCATCAAAGTGGCTTGGGGAATATCCACGCCCACTTCAATCACGGTGGTGCTCACCAACAGGTCAAACTCACCCTTGCGGAAGCGCTCCATCACATTATCTTTCTCTTGCGAGGGCATCTTGCCGTGCAGCAGCGCAATGCGAACATCGGGCAAAAGCTGTCTGAGTTCGTTCGCCAGCTTGGTGGCGGCCCGAAGCTCCGCCGTGGCGTCGCTCTCGCCTTCTTCGATCATGGGTGCCAC
This sequence comes from Deinococcus sp., assembly GCA_023382135.1. GTDB lineage: Bacteria > Deinococcota > Deinococci > Deinococcales > Thermaceae > JAMCQK01. The sequence goes on along the minus strand of JAMCQK010000058.1, from coordinate 4,658 downwards.
CGCGAAAACCTGATGGCCCCGGGCAATTTCTTGCTGGGCAAAGGCGTAAGCCTGGCGCCGGGTCTTCTGGGTAAGGATCTTGGTCTGGATAGGTGTGCGGCCTGGCGGGAGCTCGTCTATCTGGCTGGTCTCCAGGTCGCCGTACATGGTGAGCGCCAGCGAACGCGGAATGGGGGTGGCGGACATCACCAGCACGTCCGGCCTGCTTCCCAGAAGTCCCCGCCGCTGCATCACGCCAAAGCGGTGCTCTTCGTCAATTACCGCCAGGCCCAGGTCTTTGAAGGTCACGCCTTCTTGGATGAGCGCATGGGTGCCCACCACCACATGCGCCTCACCACCTTTGATCTTATCCAGTGCCGCTTGCTTTTCTCTGCCGGTCATAGAGCCTACCAGCAGCTCCACGCTCACGCCCAAGGGGAAAAGATAGCGAGAGAGATTTTCAAAGTGTTGCTTGGCCAGGATCTCGGTAGGGGCCATCAAGGCGCCTTGCACGTTATTCTCGCTGGCCACGAACAGCGCGGCGGCGGCCACGGCGGTCTTTCCCGAACCCACGTCCCCTTGCACCAGCCTGGCCATCTGGCGCTCGGAGCGCATGTCGGTGAGCACTTCCGCGAGCACCCGGTCCTGGGCTTTTGTGAATGTGAAAGGAAGGCTTTGTTTGAAGCGGGAGATCATCTCCTTGGTTACCTGAAAAGTACGGCCGCGCAGGGCGGAGACCCCGGACTGGATCATCACCTTGAGCTCGAGCAACAAGAACTCGTCGAACTTGAGCCGCGCGACCGCGCGTGAAAGGGTATCTGCGCTTTCGGGGAAATGGACCTGCCTTAGCGAAGTATCCAGCGTTTCCAGCGCCTCTTGTTTGAGGTAGCGGGTTAGCGGGTCAGGGATCAGGCGGAAGGCCTCGAGGCCTTTCTTCGCGCTCCGCCTAAGAAACGCCTGGCCGGTTCCTTCTTTGGTCGGGTAGACCGGCACAATCCGGTTGGTCGAGAGCGAGTCGGTTCCTTCGTCCTCGAAGTATTCCGCATGTAGCGTGGTAACACCGCCCTTGCGCTGCACCTTCCCCGAGATAATCACCGTGCCGCCCTCGGCAAGCTGTTTCAGCACCCATGGCTGGTTGAACCAGATGGCGGTGAACTTGTGCCCCCAAGAGTCCGCCATGCGCACTTGGACAAGCTGCATTTGTTTCCTGGAAGTCCTCACCAGGTTCTTGGAGAGCACCGTGGCCACCAGGGTAGCTTTTTCGCTGTTGGCGGTTTCGTGGATGCTTTTGAGCGCTCTGCGGTCTTCGTAGCGCCGCGGGTAGTAATGTAGCAGGTCGCGCACGGTACGGACGCCAAGCTCGGCCAACTTGCGGCGTGCTTGAACACCCAGAGCGAGAGAATCCGCCGGTGAATCCAAGGTAATGTCCGGTGGTGCTCCGGCGGGCGCTTTTTTAAGTGCTTTTTCTTGGTTCTTTTGCCGTGTAGATAGAGATGGCGGTCTTTCGCTTGGTTTACTTGGTTTAGAGGCTTGGACCGGCGGCTCCCCCTCTGCTGGCTGGTCCTCCAGCAAGGCAATTGCACTGGAAAGGTTTTTCATGCGCTCGAAGGCGGAAAGCGCTGAATATCCCCTAATGAGTTCCCTTACCTGAGGGAAAGACTTTCCCAGATTCTCTACCAGTTTTTCAACCCCTCCCGCGACCACCTTGTCCCTGGCACCGTCGGCCAGCTCACGTTTCAGGGGGCGGAGCAGGCGGCTTTTGAGCTCTTCCCGCGTCACCAGAGAATTCTAACCAAAACAGAGTTGGCCATTCTCATTTTGTAACAGGCGAAGCAATAACCGCTACCCAGTCCACATATGGCTTTTCGGCAGGGCATATACTCCATCGGTATGGCGTTGGTACAGGTAGAAACACTTTCCAATGGTCTCACCGTTGCCATAGAGGAACAGCCCTGGAACCCCGGGGTGGCTTTCCAGTTGTTGATCCCCGCCGGGGCCACAACCGACCCAGCGGGCCTGGAAGGCGCCACCAACCTGCTGGAAGGCTGGCTTTGGAAGGGCGCGGGCGGGCGGGATGCCCGTGCTTTTGCTGAGGCTCTGGATGACCTTGGTGTGAGAAGGTCTAGCGGGGCGGGCCTCGAGGCCAGCTATTTTGCAGCCTCTTTTCTTTCGGACCATCTGGAAAAAGTCCTCACGCTCTACGCCGATCTGCTTCTGCGGCCCCAGTTCCCAGACGATGCGCTCGATCCGGTCCGCCAGATGGCGCTTCAAGAACTTGCCAGCCTGGAAGACGAACCCCCAAGAAAAATGTTCACCGCGCTCAGGCGCGCCGTGTTTGAGAGCAGCCACGGGAGAAACCCCACTGGCACGGCGCAAGGGCTCAAGGCCGCAACGCCCGAAGACTTGCGCAAGGACTACCAGAGACGCTTCACACCCCAAGGCGCAATCCTGGCGCTTGCGGGCGGGGTGGCTGTGACGGAAGGCCTCGAGGCCGCCCGCCGCGCGTTTGCAAGCTGGCGAGGAAACGCGGCTGAACTACCCCAGGCCCGTCTCAGCCAGCCCCACAGTATCCACTTAGAGCAAAAAAGCGCCCAGGTCCAGATTGGCCTGGTTTACCCGGACGTTGGTATCGAGCACCCGGAATATTACGCCTCGCGGCTTTCAACTCAAGTGCTCTCGGGAGGAATGGGCTCGAGGCTCTTTACCGAGGTACGCGAAAAACGTGGCCTGGTCTACTCGGTGTACGCTTCACCTGGCGGGGTGAAAGGGTACAGCTACCTTGGCGCCTACGCGGGTACCACCCCAGAGAACGCCCCCGCGACCCTGCAAGTACTGGCGGCGGAAATTGAACGCCTGCAAGAGGGCGTGACCCAAGAAGAGCTTGACCGCGCGAAAATTGGCCTTCGCACCGCGCTGGTGATGCAACAAGAGTCGGCCAGGTCCAGGGCCGGGAGCATTGCCAATGACCTCTTTTTGCGCGGGCGCGTGCGCACGCTGGAAGAGATTGAGTCTCAGATCATGGCCGTGGACTTAGGCCGCCTAAACCGTTTCGTGGCGGAGAACCCTTACACCCGACCCTGGTCCGCCACCCTGGGGCCCGCCAAACTTGAGGTTCTGGCATGAAGACTACGGCCAGCGCGCTCGAGTTCAAGCAGGCCAGGCTGGAAAACGGCCTTACGGTTATCGCGGAAGTGAACCCGGAGGCCAAGAGCGCGGCCCTTGGATACTTTGTCAAGACCGGAAGCCGCGACGAGACGGCGGAACTTGCCGGGGTGTCGCACTTCCTGGAACATATGGTCTTCAAGGGAACCGAACAACGCGATGCCCTGGAAGTCAACCTGGAGTTCGACCGCATGGGGGCCAGCTATAACGCCTTCACCGGCGAGGAGAACACGGTCTACTATGGCGCGGTACTCCCGGAGTTTGTGCCCAGGCTGCTGGAGCTGTGGAGCGACCTGATGCGCCCGGCGCTCCGCCCTTCCGACTTCGAGATGGAAAAAAACGTGATCCTGCAAGAAATTGCGCTCTACCAGGACCGCCCGCAGGACATGCTGATGGACTGGGGCCCGAGCTTTATTGTGGGGGGCCACCCTTTCGGAATGAGCCCGCTTGGAACCACAGCCTCTATTACCGCGCTCGGCCAGCAGCAGATGGCCAGCTACCATGCCCGCCGCTACTCGCCTTCCAACCTGGTGCTGGCGTTAGCGGGCAAGCTCGACTGGGACCGTGCGCTGGACCAGGCCCGTGAGCTCACCCAGCACTGGCCAAAAAGCGAAGCTGAAAGAAGTTACCCAAGCTTCTCGCCCCGTTCGGGAGAAGTCGTCAAACCTTACGAGAAAGCCACCCAGAGCTACTTGTCTTTTTTTGCGCGCGGGGTCTCGGCGCAAGACGAAAGACGTTACCTGGCTTCGGCGCTGGCGCACGTGCTGGGTTCAGACGGCAACTCCAGGCTTCACTGGGCACTGGTGGATAAAGGCCTGGTGGAATCGGTGGGCGCGGACCACCTGGGGGCGGACGGGCTCGGCCTGTTCATGGTGTCCGCTCAGATGGATCCTGGTAACGAGGAGGAAGTGATAGAGATTTTGCGCCGCGAGATGGACCGCCTCGAGGCCGGAGGGGTAACAGCTGGTGAAATCGAGCGCGCCAAGAACAAACTTGCCACCTCCATTGTCTTCGGCGGCGAGACCCCCATGAGCCGGCTCTTCAACCTTGGCCTCGGCTACCAGTACACCGGCCGCTACCAACCGCTCAGCGAAATTGCCCAAAGGGTCAATGCTATTACCCCAAGCCAGGTCAACGCCCTACTCGAGGCCAAGCCTTTTTCTCAGGGTTTTCTGTTCCGCCTGGTGCCGGGTAAGCCCTAGAGGCTCATGGTGCTTAGCCGGCCATCACCTGGGATGGTTGGCTAGAATCTAAGTTAGATGGAACGCATTGTGCTTGCGCGCATCCTTGGACTGGCCTTTTTCTTCTCGCTGGCGTTTGCCGGGAGCGCCCTCGAGCTCGAGGTGTTTGCCCGCACCAACCAGATGCGCCTCGAACAAGGGCTTCAAGCGGTTGAGTGGGACAGCTTGGCTTACAACGCAGCACGCGGACATGCGGTGGACATGCTGGAGCGCAACTTCTTCGCTCACGACACCCCAGAGGGCATTACCCCGGGCATGCGCATGGAAAAAAAGCCG
>JAMCQK010000014.1 GCA_023382135.1 Deinococcus sp. | reverse complement strand
GCAGAAGTGGAGTACAGCATCCTGGAAGACGCCGCCACCGTGGAGGAGGTTCCCCTCAGGCTTCACGGCTGCATCCTGGGTGTGGGTGTACGCGTAACCAGCAGGAGCGGACTACCCAAGGCCGGGCCAAGAATGGTGGAGTCTTTGACCACCGCGCCCTCCTCCACCACCACGCGCCCGGTAATCTGGCTGTTCTCGGCTTGTCCCAGCACCACGGGCGAGGGGCTCTGCTCCACCAGCAATAGCCGGTTGGCGTCCAACAGGTCGTCCGGCCTTCCGGTATCTTTCCACCAGCCGGCAACCTCTTGCCCCAGCACGGTCGCGCCCGAGTCCAACAGGTGCTGAATGGCGTCGGTGATCTCGTACTCGCCGCGAGCCGAAAGCTTCACGTTTGCAATGTGCTTGTGAATCTCCGGCCCAAAGACATAGACCCCGGCCACAATCAAATTCGAAGGCGGTTCCTTTGGCTTTTCAATCAGCCTTTTGATGTGCCCCTCTTCCATCACCACTACCCCGAACTGGCGAGGATCGGGCGCGCGCACCAGCGCAATCACGGCACTGATTCCTTGGCGGTAGGCGCCCACAAAGGACTCCACGCCTGACTGGAAGAGGTTGTCTCCTAGATACAGAACAAAGGGGCTTTCACCCAGCCAAGAGCGCGCCACGCCGACAGCGTGAGCAATGCCCTTGGGCGTTTCCTGCACGATGTAATGAAGCGACACCCCAGCAAAGTTGTTTAGCGCGGCCTGGATGTCTTCCTGGGTGTCGGGCGAGACCACTACGCCAATTTCACTGATTCCAGCGCCCCGCAGGTCTTCGATAGCGTAGTGGATAATCGGCTTTCCAGCTACCCGGATTACCATCTTGGGACGCGTGTGGGTAAGTGGGCGCAGCCTGGTGCCACGGCCCGCAGCAAGGATTAGGCCTTTCATGTCGCCTGATTCTATCAGTCTATGGGTGTTGGCCCACGCAGCCAAACAAGCTTGATTTGGATTGTAAACGTTTCCAATTTGATTTCATTACATCCGTCCTACAGAGCTCGGGGAAATGCGAAAAAGCCCATTTAGCTGCTTCTTGACAAAAACCTTGGAGCCTGCTAAATTTGAGTGGTTCAGGTTGTAAACGGTTACAAACACTATGGCGGTCAAAGAGGTACCCACCATTCACGACGTGGCCACGCTGGCCGGGGTTTCTACCGGTACGGTGAGCCGTGTTTTGAACAAGCGCCCCGGGGTTCATCCGGAAACACGGGTACGCGTCCAGGAAGTTGTGGAGCGGCTAGGCTATACACCTTCGGCGGTAGCCCGCGAGCTTTCCGGCAAGGGTGAAGCCTTAGGCATCCTGATGGCGCCGGGAACCCGGCGGCTGACGCCCTACTTCACGCTGCTCTACGAAATGTTGGTGGACGCGGTGTGGAGGGAAGGCCTGCGCGTAGAAGAAACGCTGGTGGACAATGCTGGCCTTCCGCTTTTGCCAGCCAAGGCTTACATAATGCTGGGCGCGCACGACCACGACCACCGCGTGGAGCACATGGAACGCCGCAAACTTCCCTTTGTTCTTCTGGGCGTTTATCCCGGAGCTTTTTGGGTAGCCCCGGACGATATAGAGGGTGCTTATCAAGCCACCCGCCACCTGTTAGAGCTCGGCCACCGGAAAATCTTGCACGTCTCAGGCAGGCCGGAACGCCAGGCGGAGCGCGAGCGTATCAAGGGCTACCGCAAGGCGCTCAAAGAATATGGTGTCAATTTCGAAGCCAACATGGTCATTGATGGCGAGTTCTCCACGCTTCAGGCTTACCGCAAAGTCCGCAAGGTCTGGGAAGAAGGGCTGCGTTTTAGTGCGGTTTTTGCCGCTTCTGATGAAATGGCTGTTGGAACAGTTGCCGCCTTGGAGGACCTGGGAATACAGGTCCCGAAAGACGTTTCCGTGGTCGGCTTCGACGACCTGCCCGAGTTGTCGACCGGGCTAACAACAGTGCGTCAAGACATTGCTGAGATCGCCCGCACCTGCGTACGGTTAGCCAAAGACGCGATTACCGGCGCCAAGCCTTACGGCGTGCGCGTGCCGGTCCAGCTGGTGGTGCGCGGCACCACGGCGTTAAGGGGGTGATGCGCGAAGCAATGAATGCTTTTTCGGTGTTCGGCATCTGGTGTTAGGCATCTTTCGTTTGCGAGGTTTTGCATGAAAAAAGTTGTGGTACTTCTTTTTGCGCTGGCGGGTATGGTCCTAGCCCAGACCACGGTGCGCCTTTCTGGCTTTGGTGGCGACAATGTGCCCGTGGTCAATGGTCTTTTAAACGAGATTGTAAATCCTAAGCTAGCCAAGGATGGAATTAAGGCGGTCTACGAACCCGTTGAAGGCGACTACACCAAGGCCATTCTTAACGCCCTTTCGGCCGGCACCGCGCCCGACCTGTTCTACGTAGACATTTTCTGGGCGGAATCGGCTTTTGCCTCAGGCCGAGTTGAACCTTTGGACAGCTACTTCACCAAACAAGAACTCAGTGCTTTCTTACCCAACTTGATGCAGGCTTTTACCTACAAAGGCAAGGTATACGGTATCCCCAAGGACTTTAACACGCTCGCCCTTCAGTACAACAAAGATCTTTTCGACGAAGCCAAGGTTGCCTACCCCAACCAAGCCGACACTTGGGAAAGTTTTGAGGCCAAAATCAAAGCCGTTCAGGAAAAGCTGGGTGATGTGGCAGGATTCTGTGTGGTCCCGGACTTCGCACGCTTCGGCGCATTTGCCTACGGTACCGGCTGGCGACCTTTCGACTCGCAAGGCAAAACCGTTTTGGATGCAAACTTCAAGCGCGCTTTTGAATGGTACACCGGCTTAGCCAAGCGCGGCGCCGCCAAACCCGCGCAAGACCTGGGCGAAGGTTGGACCGGCGGTTGCCTGGGCGGCGAGAAAGCAGCCACCGCCTTGGAAGGCGCATGGATTGGCGGTTTCTTGCGCGACAAAGCACCTAACATGCGCTTCGGAACAACTTTCGTGCCGCTTGATCCACAAAGCAAGAAGCGCGGCAACTTTACCTTTACGGTTTCATGGTCGCTTTACACAGGCTCTAAAAATAAGAGTGCTGCCGTCAAAGTACTCAAAGCCATTACCAGCCCGGAAGCCCAGCAGTGGGTTTTGGAGCGCGGCCTAGCATTACCCAGCCGCTCTGCACTGGCTAACAACCCAATCTTCCAGCGCAGCGGCAAAGACGCCGAACTTAACCGCACCGTATTCCTTGGTTCGACGGCCTTGGGCGGGGCGGTGCTGCCATACAAGTTCGCGGCGTACGGCGGCGACTGGTTGACCATCATCAATGAAGCCTTGTCTGCGGTCATTACCGGCCAGAAGAACGTGGACCAAGCCCTAGCCGACGCTCAGGCGCGCTTCGACAAGCTCACCGGCAAGTAAAGCCATCCGAGGCTGGGAGGAAGCTTCGACAACGCTTTCTTCCAGCCTCTCCCTTGCGATTTTCCGGAGGCCTTATGCGGCTCGGCCGTTTAATCGAAGCGACCAATGCATTTCTTTTTCTGCTTCCATTTTTGCTTTTCTTGGCCGTCTTCGTTGGCTATGGCGTCGTGCGAACCGTTTACTTCAGCTTGACCGATTACAACTTGTTTGACCCACCCAAGTGGGTGGGTTTTCAAAACTATGTGCGGCTTTTTCGGGAACCGGACTTTATCCGCGCCTTGCAGCATTCGCTGGCGTTTACTTTGGTGGTCACCGTTGTACAGACACTGTTCTCGCTACTGCTAGCGACGGTGCTCAACCAGCGTATCCGGGGCATTACCTTTTTTAGGACCGTCTATTACCTGCCGAGCGTGCTTTCCAGCGCGGCTATCACGCTGATTTTCTTGTGGCTTTACCAGAAGACCGGCTTTCTGAACTTTGCTGTTTCATGGGTGCTTACTTATCTGCCGCTCTTGCTGACATTTGTGGGTTTGTTTGTGGTGGTCCAAGCGGTGCAGGTTGTTTTTGAGCGTTCACGCGGCTTGCCGGCTAAACCTTTCGATCTGGCTTTGGCAACCGCGTCGCTACTACTTGCGGCCGCCGGTACTTTTGCGCTTGATCTTTTTGGTGTGGTGAATCCTCGCGAAGGCGTGCAGTTCAAGTTTATTTGGCTAAACACGCGGCAGGAGTGGGCAGGTCTTCCCATACCGCTGTGGGCCATTGTGCTGCAAAACATTTACACCACAATTCCGACGCTAATGCTCATATATCTGGCGGGCTTGCAGGACATTCCGAAGAGTCTGTATGAAGCAGCCTCGTTAGATGGCGCGGACGACTGGCAGCAGTTCACGCGTATAACCGTCCCTATGCTTAGGCCCGTGACGTTTTTAGTTATAACACTTGGGCTGATTGGAACTTTGCAGGTGTTTGACCAGGTAGCGCTTATCAGTGGGCCGGGCGGGGCTCCGCTCGAGTCCACCGTTACGCTGGCGTATTACGTATATAACAATGTCTTCCCCTCCGGTGCAACACCCAAAGTGGGCTTAGCTTCTGCGGCCGCCATTACCCTTTCCGTGCTCACGCTTGTGGTGGTACTGCTCCAGCGCCGTTTTGGTGTATCCGAGAGGGGGTACTAAGTGCCGGCTGCCGCCAGCACCCGCCTTGCGCCAGGTGAACGATACCTTGCGCGCCGCCGCTGGGCGCGTGTCGGGTGGATTTACGGCTCACTGTTGCTGGTTGGACTTTTGTTCATCGGCCCGTTTTTTATCTCACTCACCGCCAGCCTGAAAGATAATCCCCTGGAATGGCCCTTTCGGTTCCAGTTTCCGCAGGTATCTCCCCGAAACTGGTCGGCAGCGTGGAGGCTTGGAATTCAGGGCGCCAATGACCCCTGGCTGGGAGGCTGGACCTATGGTTCCCAAATTGGCTTCGAGGTGGCATATTTTGTGCCACGGGGGACCGAGCCCACACCTCCGCAGATAACTATTCCGCGCCGCAAACCGGGAGCCGGCCAAGGTGCAGTGATTGACCGGCCCTATGCTGCCGATTATTCGGAAGCCAGCATGCCGCAGGAGATTGAGCGCAAGCCTTTCGTCTACAAAGGCGAGTCCGGCCAACTGGTGCGCTACCGCTTTCAAGTGGCTTACGCGCGTGAGTTGCCAAACCCCGAACCACCCGAAGCCGCACTAAAGCATGTGAGCAAGCCCAGGATTGACCGCCTTCCTGCAGACCTTGAGTCTCCCCGTGGACAGATATTTATAAGCGCTACCCTGGACCCCAACCGTTTGGAGCGGCGCGGCCGGGTAGCCAGTTGGGACAACCTAACCCCCGGATATTTGGGCTACACGTTCCGCAACTACGTGCGCGTGTTTACCGAAAGCCGCAGCCTAGAAACTGGCCGCAGTTTGTTTCTGAGCTGGACACTGAACACATTTTACTTTGCTTTTGTTCGCGTACTGCTAACGCTGCTCTTTGCCTCGATGGCCGGTTACGCTCTGGCTCGGCTGTACTTGCCCGGGAAACAGTGGGTTTTCTTGCTAATTCTTTTTGGCATGATGGTGCCCGCTCAAGTAACGTTCATATCCAATTACTTGGTTCTGAAAGACGGCATTTTCGGTTTTACCAACTTGTTCGGCGTTTCAACACTTTTGGGAAGCATCAGTGGTCTCATCCTTGTAGGAGCAATTGGCATTGACAAGGTTTTCATCATGAAACAGTTTTTCGAGTCTATCCCGCGCGAACTGGAAGAAGCCGCCTTAATTGACGGTGCCAGCACTTCCACTACTTTCTTTCGGATTATTCTGCCGCTGGCCACCCCCGCCCTTGGTGCACTTACGATTCTGACTTTTCAAGGGGCTTGGAACGAGTTCTTTTGGGCGCTGGTCATTCTGAGCACCGGACCGCAAAATGCGTACTCTTTACCGCTGGGCTTGTACTCTTTCCGCAATGCCTACGGGCAGGTGGGCGACTGGGGCTTGATTCTGGCGGGCTCGTTCCTGTCGATGGTTCCCATTATTATTTTGTTTGCCGTGTTCCAGCGGTACTTTGTGGAGAGCGTGTCGTTTAGTGGGTTGAAGGGATAACGGTTCAACTTGGCCAGTAGACGGCCAAGTTGAACCGATTGGAAGGAGCATGCTGCTTGAGTGCGCCGTTTGCTGAAGGTAAGCCGAAAGCATTTTTGCCGACCCGTTGCCGGCTGAGAGACTCGAATGATTCCCCTCAAAGAAGATGACACCTACGCCGTACTTTCCGACACCGGAATGGCCGAAAAGAATGAGGAAGGCTTTTTCCGGCACGACACCCGCTTTGCCTCGCGCTACGCTTGGAGATTTCCGGGATATCAGTTGCTGATGTCTGCCAGCTCTAGGCCCGATGTGCTCGTGCAGCATTGGGGGTTGGTGAGGGGGCCTTCCCAGGTCTTGGCGGTGCGGCGCAAGCTGGTCCTCTGCCGCGGCGGGTTTGACGACGAGCTAATTGTCGAAAATACCGACCTGAAGGAACAAAGCACGCTAATAAGCTTGGATGTAGAGGCGGATTTTAGCGACCTTTTTGAGGTACGGCGCTGGTATAAACCAAAAAGCCAAGGTGCAAGCTTTAGCTACCGCGCGGAGGATGGACTCGAGTCCCACCTTGTCCTAACTACCGAACCACCGTCCGCGAACCGCACCTGGCGTATTAGCCTAAAACCCAAAGAAACCAGCATTATTCGCGTCCAAGCCAGACTGGAAAGCCCGTTGGCATACAACCACCTGCCCCTGCTGAGCTACGCAGATTGGCGCAACCAGTTCGACATTTTGCTCCCCAACCCCAAGCACCAAGCGGTACTCGAGCGGGCCATTAGCGATCTTCGCGCACTCTTGTTCTCCACCGATTCAGGCTATTTTCCTGCTGCGGGCATTCCTTGGTACGTCACGGCGTTTGGCCGTGACTCGCTTCTCACGGCCTTAATGACGCTGCCTTGGGCCAAAGATATGGCGAGGAACGTGTTGCGTTTTCTGGCCCGCCACCAAGGCAAAGAGACCAACCCTTTCCATGAAGAAGAGCCGGGAAAAATTCTGCACGAGATGCGCTTGGGCGAGCTTTCGCGCACCAAAAAAGCGCCCTTTACCAAGTACTTCGGTACGGTGGATGCTACGCCGCTGTTTCTGATGCTTTTGCGCGAGTACTGGAAAACCACGGGGGATTTTTCTCTAGTAATGGAGCTAAAAGGCAATTGGCAGGCCGCTATTCAGTGGATACTCCGTTACACCGACAGCGATGGACTTCTTTCGTTCAGCCCCTCCGGCTCAGGCCTCACGGTGCAGTCGTGGAAGGACTCTGGCGATTCCATGAGCCGTAGCGATGGCTCGCTGGGCGAACCACCCATCCAGGTAAGTGAGGTACAAGGCTACGTTTATGCGGCGCTCAAAGCAGCGGCAGAGTTTTACAAAGAGATGGGAAACCCAGGGTACGCCGCCGAACTAGAACAAAAAGCCCTCCGGCTTAAACAGGTGTTTCACCAGAAGTTCTGGCTGGATGATCTTCAAACCTACGCCATCGCGCTCGACGCTGCAGGCCCGCTCAAAGTACAGGGCTCCGATCCCGGCCAACTGCTCTGGACCGGAATTGTGCCCAAAGAAACCGCGCCCCTTCTTGTCAAAACACTTTTCTCCCAAGAGCTTTGGAGCGGTTGGGGCCTGCGCACCCTTGGGTCGCGTGAGGTACGCTACAACCCACTTTCGTATCACAACGGCTCGGTCTGGCCGCACGACACCATCCTTTTCGCCGCTGGCTTAGTGCGCTACAGCTTTCACGCCGAAGCACAGAAGGTTATCGACGCACTTTTCGACTTAGCCGCTTCCCAGGCCGACCTTCGTCTGCCGGAATTAGTTGGGGGATACGCCCGCGAGGAAATGGTGCCGCCCGTACCTTATCCGGCAGCTTGCAGGCCGCAAGCGTGGGATAGCGGGGCGGTAATTCTTATGGCACGACTACTGCAACAAATTCCTTAGCCAAGCCCAGTCTCGTTGAATCAAAGAGATGTGTTGCGAAGGTACTGCTGAAGACCAGATTGTTCAGGCGCATATAACTATGCACCGGCGGGCGCGTGTTTGGTAGCCCTTCGCATCTACGTGCGCGAACATTTGTTTGGGGAGGCCGACAGCGGCCAGACGGGCCTAAATAATTGGGGGCCGAATTGTCGGGGGCATCTGGCGCCGGATTCCGCAATATTATCCGCATGCCGAAACCGAGGCGTTCATCGTCATACCGAGCTGTGTGCATGGAACCCCAGTTATCGAACCCCATGTAGGGGCAGACCGATTCCGGGCTCAACCGGTATTGTCGTTGGTTCTTTCGAATCTGCCGCCAAACGCATCGAGCAAACCTGCAACGCTCCTGGCGCCCCGGCCCGGCAACGTAACTATTACGAACATGCCACCCGAAACGAAGAAGGCCTCAACGCCATCCGCACTTACATTCAACACAATCCTGCTAACTGGGCAACCGATGCCGAAAACGTCTGGCACGCTAGGAAACATGCTCTAAACTCCCTATAATCGGGGTTATGCGCACGGCGGAGGTCCGCGAGAAGTTTAAACAATTTTTCGAGGGTAAGAATCACCTGGCCTTGCCCTCGTACAGCCTTATTCCCCACGATGACCCCAGCCTTTTGTTCACCGTTGCGGGTATGGCGCCGTTCAAACCCTACTTTCTTGGCGCCACACCCACCTTTGCCGGGCACGAGGGCGTGTGGCCGCGCGTAACCACCGCGCAAAAGTGCATCCGCGTGGGCGATATCGAAAACGTGGGCCGCACCAACCGGCACCAGACCTTTTTTGAGATGCTCGGCAACTTTTCCTTTGGGGACTACTTCAAAAAAGAAGCCATTGAGTGGGCCTGGGAGTTTTTGACCGATAAAAAGTGGCTGGGCCTGGAGAAAGACCGTATTTACGTCACCATCTATAAAGATGATGACGAGGCCTTTGAATACTGGGTCAAAAATGTCGGCGTGGCCCCGGAGAAAATCCACCGCTTCGATGCCGATGAAAACTTTTGGCCCGCCAACGCACCCACCAAAGGCCCCAATGGTCCCTGCGGCCCTTGCTCGGAAATCTATTACGACCGCGGCGCCAGCTTCGGAACCGACACCTGGGCGGACTACTACAACACCCGCGAAAGCAGCCGATTTGTGGAAATTTGGAACCTGGTCTTCCCGCAGTTCAACCGTAGCGGCCCCATTCCCGGCGAAGGCATCTTGGAGCCTTTGCCCAAGAAGAACATCGATACCGGCATGGGCCTTACCCGGGTAGCCGCCATTATGCAGGGCGTGGAAGATTTTTACTCGACCGATGACTTTAAACCTTTGATTGATGAAGTAACTAAACTTGCCGGCATAGAGTACCAGGGGCCCAAGTCGGTTTCCCACCGGGTAATTGCCGAGCACGCCCGCGCCGTGACGGCAACGCTTTCCGATGGTGCGGCATTTTCCAACACCGGGCGCGGCTACGTGGTGCGGCGTTTGCTGAGACGAGCCGTTCGCCACGGCTACCTTCTGGGCCTGCGCGAGCCGTTCATGCACAAACTCTCGGAGAAGGTTGCAGAAACGCTGGGCGTAGCCTACCCGGAGATGCGCGAGAACCTGGCCAGCGTGCAAAGGCAGATCTTGCTGGAGGAAGGCCGCTTCTTCGAGACGCTGGATAGCGGCATCAAACGGCTGGATTCCCTCTTGGTTGGTCTAAGGCAGGGAGATGTACTAGCGGGCGAGGAGGCTTTCAAGCTCTATGACACCTATGGCTTCCCCATGGATCTGACCTTGGAGATTGCCAGTGAACGGGGGATTAGCGTAGATACGGAAGGCTTCGAGAAGGCGCTGGCTGAACAACAAGAACGCGCCCGAGCGGGGATGTCGTTCAGCAAAGAAGTTTTCAAAAAGACAGCGGAGGCTTTAGAAAACTTAGCCAAACAAGAAGGCGCCACCGAGTTCACGGGTTACAGCTCCACCGAAGAACAGGCCGAAGTCAAGCTGATGCTTTTGGGCGAGGAGACCCTGGAAGAGGCCCCCAAAGGAACTGAACTGGATGTGGTGCTTTCCAAGACGCCCTTCTACGCCGAGGGCGGCGGGCAGATTGGTGACTTTGGTATTTTGGAGTGGGAGGGCGGCTGGGCCAAGGTTGCCACCACTCAAAAGAACGCTGATGGTATTTTCCTTCACCGTGTAAAGGTCGAGGAAGGCACGCTAAAGGCGGGAGAGAAAGTGCGTGCTTTGGTGGATGCCCGCCGGAGCGACACCGAGCGCAACCACACGGCAACCCACTTGCTGCATGCGGCGCTGCGTGCGGTTTTGGGCACACATGTCAAGCAAGCGGGCAGCCTGGTAGCCCCGGACCGGCTCCGCTTCGACTTCACGCAGCCGGAACCGGTGAGCAAGAAAGACCTCGAGGCCATCGAGCTCTTGGTGAACCGCTGGATTCAGGCGGACTTTCCGGTTTCGTGGAGCTACAAGCCAATCGAACAGGCCAAGAAAGAAGGCGCCATGGCGCTCTTCGGCGAGAAATATGCCGACACCGTCCGTGTGGTGACAGTGGAAGGCAGCGTGGACAACGTTTCTTCCATGGAGCTGTGCGGTGGCTGCCACGTGCGCCGCACCGGCGAGATTGGCGTGTTTATCATCACCTCGGAGGAAGCGGTCTCTGCGGGGGTCCGGCGCATCGAGGCTGTTACGGGCGAAGGGGCGGTCCGCTTTGTTCGCCAACAACTAGCGCATATAGGTGCGCTTGCGGAAAGTCTCGGAGTGAGCGCCGGTGGCCTTGCGGAAAGGATTCGGCGCCTGCAAGAGGAGTTGAAGAGCAAAGACCGCGAGTTCGAAAAACTCAAGATGGACCTGGCCCGCGCGCGGATGGGCGGGGGAGGCGGTCCTGTACTCAGGACCTCCGGTGAGCTAAGTTATCTGGCGCTGGCACTGGACGGCCTGGACCCGGGCTCGCTCCGCAACGCCGCAGACGAGCTTCTGGAAAAATACCAGGCCGACCTGGTGGCGGTGGGCTCCGCCGGGAACTTGGTGCTCAAGCTCGGCAAGAAAGCGCTGGATAGCAGGCTTGAAGCGGGCGCCTTACTGAAGAAAATTTCCCAGACAGCCGGCGGGCGTGGTGGCGGCAAGGGCGCGCTGGCGCAGGGCGGCGGGTTTGACCTGGACAAGGCATTTGAGGCGCTGGAAGGCGCTCTAAAAAACTGAGCGCAAAGAGCCAGGCGCTCTTCGCCATCGGAAAGAAGATATGAAGATTGCCGCCCTCGATGTTGGAGACGCCCGCATCGGCCTGGCTGTGGGGGATCCGGACTCGCGCTGGGTTTTTGGCCGTGGGTACATTACCCGGAAGGATCTGGCTTCCGATGTGCGGGCAGTGCGGGAGTTTGCGGAAAAAGAGAATGTTGGAAAGATTGTCGTCGGCCTCCCTTTGAAAACCGATGGCAGCCTTTCTGTGCAAGGGCAGAGCGTGCTCGAGTTGGTCAAGGCGCTTGGAGAGGCAGGCCTCGAGACCGGCACCTTGGACGAGCGTTACACCACCAAGTTGGCGCAAGCACGGCTGCAACAAGCCCCCAAGCGGGTGCGGCGGGAAAAAGGGAAACTGGACGAACAAGCGGCTATCGCAATCCTCGAAACCTATCTGGCCTCTAC
>JAMCQK010000206.1 GCA_023382135.1 Deinococcus sp. | reverse complement strand
GACCATTCGGGACTGAGAAAAAGGAAAACCGCGCGCAAGAACTCTAGTAAGCGCTCGTGCTCGTCCCTGGCTTTGATCAAGGCTTCAATCACGTTGCATCACCTACCGTGCGCGGTATATGGACAAGAGGCCCGTAACCCCCATGTGGGTAAAGGCCAGCGCGGCTAAGACCGGCCTAGAGCCCGCCACCGACTCCATGGTAGCTGCAAAGCTCCAGTTGATTCCGTCCTCAAAGTTCCACACGATGTGGAAGAAAGCGCCCAGTGCTCCCACCGCAACCGAAGCCCACATTGTGACAATGAACGCCAGGCGCAACCACGGGGTCTTGCGGTCAAACAGCATCCAGAGCGTGAAGACAAAGCCCGGTACCGAGAGCAGAAAGGGAATTTTCGACTGCCAACTCTTGGCCCAGTGCTCCAGAATCAACAGCTCCACCGGATACATCACCCAGCCGGCGAGCACCAGTAAGAGCATCAGGAGCCGGATGGCCTCAAGGGTTCGGACCGTGGGGTTGGTGGCGGCACGATAAGCTTGGATCATCCTTCACCTCCGGGGACAGGGCCAGCGGCCCTGTCCCCATTCAGCGCGCTATTTTGCGAACACCAACTCGTAGAGGTCGGAAAAGCCGTGGCCAATCTGGGTATTGTCAAAGACCGCGATGCCAAAGTAGTACCTCTTGGAAAGATCACCGAAGATCACGTCGTGCTCAGCATCGCCGGTATTCAGCTTACGGCTAATTTCCAGGGTGTACTCCCCGTTTCGCCAGGTGGCCTTGCCAAGAATGTCGCCGCGGCTTCCGGTGTGGGGTCGTCCAACCACTCCAGGCAACGCGGTGCCCGCAGGCATGGACATCAACGCCGGGTAGTCGGCAATTTCTTTGGCTTGGCCGCGGTCAATCATGTCCTGGGTAATGATGTATACGTTGTTATTGCCCGGCACGTAATATTTAGGCCCTTTTACCTTGGTTCCATCGGGCGCGGTGAACTCTTTGTCGTTGTTGTAGTAGCCACCGGGCTGGTCGGCGGGTTGCGGGTCCGACTTGCGCCCGGCCTCGGTAAAGGTTTTGGCGTCCAGGCTCGAGTCCACGTACTGGTCGTCCACTTGTGCCGGGATGGTAAAGCCGTTGCGCACTAGCTTCCAGTGCCACATGTCCAATGTCTCGCCCTTGGGGGCGGCTTTAACTGGGCGGTTGTAGCCGTACTTGGCGGCATCGTCTGGAGCCACATAGAGTGGCCAGAAGTCGCCCGCTTCGACCACACTGGGCGCGTTGATTACCCAGAGCAAAGCCAGTTTGTCTTCGTAAAGAGTATTGGCCCCGCCTTTGTCCAAAGGAACCTGGTCGGCCTTGGACCAAATTTTGCCGTCGAAGCCCCAGCGCTGCCGGTCAATGGAGTAGCTGGGATCCTTCCACTGCAGCAACAAGTGCATGCTGTCCTTAGTGTAGACCGCCCGCATGCGTACGGAGGTCTCGGACTTATTGGCGGCTTTCCACTTGCCCCCACCCTCGGTGGCAATCTCGAGTACAGGAGCTTTGGCCCAGTAGTCCTCGCTGGCGACACCATCCAGCAGAGGCGCGTAGCCCACCGGGATGGCCGTCAGCGTTCCCGAGCTTTTTTGCGCCAACCCAACTGAAATCACCGAGACAGCGACTGCTATCCCAACCTTCAACCATCGTTTCATACCAATCCAACCTCCTGTCAGACCACCTCTGTTTGCGCCTTAACCTATTATGTGAAAAATTGGACATATGTCCCTGGAAAGACGCTGACAAGACTTTCTTGGGCAAATTTCCGCGAAAGATAGGTCTTCCTCTTCCCACGTTGGGGGAGGAGGTCAAGAGCCAGCTTTGCGCCTGGGACTTGACTCCCCCTCTTTCCACCTTGGGGAAGGAGAGTGTTTGTCGGCGATGTGTGAAACGTTGACAGTGAGCAGCCCAAGGATACGCAATTTGATAGAAGACCGCGTGAATGATGTGTGATCCAGCGCAGTGATGCCGATAATGTCCGCAGCCAGACTGCCTAAAATGATGCTTTTTGTGAACTGCGTTTGCCAGACTAAACTTTGCCTTGTTTGTCTGTATTATCCGCCCAGCGCCTCGGCAATTGCGCGCAACAATTCTTCTTTTCGCTCGTAGGAAGGTCTCAGAAATACCAGCGTAACGTTAGTCCAGTCTTGAACCGCGGCAATCTCGGTCTCGTCAGGCAGTTTGAGGTGGGGGTAGGCGCCATACTCCACGTGCATGCCGAACTTTTCCGCGACGGCCTCGAGGCCCAGCACCTTGTCCCGGTCGAAGCGAACCACAAAAGGCAGTTGAAACGCTGGCTTGCCACAGGAGCCGCCCAGACCCACCATCGGGAAACCACCGATGCTTGGCGCCTGGTACTTCTGCTGGCTGCGCTCGAGGAACGCCTCGCGGTTTTTGACCTGGTCTTTAGATGTTTTTAGGCTGGCCACGAACTGTCCGAGCGAAGGTGCAGGTCTTTGGGGTTCCATGGCACCCAGTCTAAGTGTCTCCAATCTAAGTTTGTCAAAAGGCTTGAAAAGCCACACTGTATTCCTTGCTCCCTCTGGCCCTAGTGAGTTTGACCGAAGGGTCAACCTCACCATGGAGATACTTAAATCTGGCTCAGCGCTTTTTTCTAAGCGGCATCACTTCTCGCTGGCAAACCGGGCACCCCCGGCGCCAGAAGCCCCCTGGCTGTGCGGGGCTCCGCAGTTGGGGCAGAACTTTGCGCGGGCGGGCATCTCCGCCGCGCACTGGGCGCAGTTGACTGTCTGGGGCCGCAGGGCGGTACCGCACTCCAAGCAAAACTTAGCCCGCTCAGGGTTTTCAGCCCCACAGCTCTGGCAAACCACCACCCGCGCCACCGGTGCCGGGCCACCCGGGTAGCGTCGGTAGCGGTCATCCCGGTCGTCACCGCCATAATGCCCGCTATCGCCTTTGTGGTGGCCTTCTCTTCTACGGCGCCCAAAAAAGTTCTCGAACAAATCATCCAGACCCATAAGACGTCCCTTTCCGGCGAGCAATTCTCGCTATGTTAACAACATCGGTTGTCCTGTTGGTGAGCTTTACCATACCGGATGAACAAGTTGCACGGGTAATAGCAGGCATAGCTTTGTTCTGGGGCCGGAGAACCGCTACAAAACCAGGGGGTCTGACAGCACCAGCTACTGGATCCGCCGCAGATAATCACTCAGGACGGCCCTCGAGACCTCCCCAGTCTGTATCCCCACCCGTTTACCGCTGGCATCGTAGAAAAAGGTGGTGGGAAAGCCTACTATTTGCTGGGTACGGCTCACGGCTTGCTGCGGGTCTAAAAGCACGTTGGAAAGCTTTTGTGGCAGAGTATTCAAGAAAGCCCGCACAGTTTCTGGCCCCTCCCCTTGGTCGGCAAACACAAATACCACCCCGGGGTTTTGCTGGGCTACTTCGGCCATCATGGGCATCTCCCGGCGGCAGGGCGGGCACCAGGTAGCCCATACATTGAGCACTACCGGCCGGCCTTTAAACGAGCCAAGATCTACTGAGCTGCCGTCCTCAATCCGGTATAAAGTCAAGGCAGGCAGCGAGGCAGATTCGGCGCGCGGAGCAGTTTGCAGGTGGGCAACCACAGCATTCGCCCCCAGCCATACCAGGCCCGCGACCGCAGGCGGGACCAAGGTAAAGCGCAATAATCGCCGCTCTCTTCTAAAAAACCACAAGCTGTAGACGGCTCCACCCAGAATACCCCACCAGACGCTAAAGCCGCCCTGCCATACATAGAAAATGCCGAGCAAATCCCGGCTGTAATCGGAAAAGTGAGTTAGCACGAAACCGATGCGGGCCGCTGCCAGCCCGGCAATGCCCACATTCCAGCCCCAGGCCGACAAGCGTTTGTCTACCCGCCGCGCCAGCAAATCTGCCACTAACCCCAATATAACCAAAACCAGCAGCACCAAGAGCCGCCCCAGCGGAAGCAGAAACGGCCCTAGCTTGACAGCATCCATCGGCTAACTACCAGAGAGGGTTTTCAGCGGATACCCGGCCTTCTGCCAGCCGATCATGCCACCCTGGAGGTTTTTCACATTGGTATATCCCAGCCGTACCATAGTCTCCGACGCGATAGCGGACATCCGTCCACTCCTGCAGTAGACCAGGATTTCGAAGCCTTTGTCGCGGGGCAGCAAGGCTTTGTACTGCCCCACAGCGTCGAAAGGCAAGAACAACTCGGTTCCAGCAATCTCACCTTGGTAGGGAACGTGGGTGTTGATCAGCAGGAAGTTGCCAGGTGCCTCGAGGCGGGCCTTGAATTCGGCTGCACCGAGATCGCGGTAGCTGCCCTTAGCCACCTTGACCACGCTGCCAGCGGCGCCCTGAGCAAGGGTGAGCCGCAGCCCCAAGGCTGCCGTCAAAACGCCGATAGCTTTGAGTGCGGTTCTACGAGAGAAGCTCATCTGCCTCCCGTTAGGGCTGGTTCATTTCGGGCATGGGGGGCGCCAGGTCTGAGGGTTTTTGGGGTTGATTGGTGGAATCTTGGGGCGCGGGCGTATTCATGGGAGGTCCTCCTGTAATGGTCATCCCAGGCATACGGGGCGTGGTTGAGCGCGCGAGCATCAACAGGAACACGACCGTGAATACAAGGGCCAGTGTCCAAGGGATAAACTTGCGCAGGTTCATAAAGTGAATTCTTTCATGGCCTTGGTTAAGCTCAAGCAAATAAGGGTTCTAGCCCCCGACCTCGAGCGTCCCCATCATCCCACGGTCCTCATGCTCAACTATGTGGCAGTGGTAGACCGAAAGGCCGCCAAAGTCGCGCAAGGGCACGGCGATCCGGACCAGATCATCTTTCTTGAGGTTGACCACGTCCTTCCAAGACCGGAACGGTTCGGCCACGCCGTTGCGTTCGAGTACCTGGAAAGGATACGTGTGAAGGTGGAAGGGGTGGTCCATGTCCCCCTTGTTCTCGATCTCCCAGACCTCGAGGTCCCCCAGCCGCCCAGTAAAGTCCACCCGCCCGGCGTCAAAAGCCTTCTCATTGATGAAGAAGCGGCTGGCCATCATGTCCTCGGAGAAGACCACCCGCCGGGTGACCCGGGCCTTGGCCGGATCCAGCCGCTCGAGTGGCGCGAATGAGGCAGGAAGCGGCAGAGGCCTGGGCTTGGACGGGGCTACCACGGTAAGCAGGGTTTCGAGCTGGCTAGGCCCGGCGCTCATCATGTTCTGCATGCCGCCCATGCCCATCATCCCCGTTGATCCGCGGTCGTAGGGCAGCGCCTGAAGTTTGAAGTTGCCTTCCTTCGAAAGCCGCACCAGCACCTCGGCCCGCTCTCCCGGAGCCAGCAGCAGCTCCGAAAGTTCCACCGGCTTCTCGACAAAGCCTCCGTCGGTGGCAATCAGGTAAAGCGGGTGGCCTTCCAGTTGGAGCCGGTAGTAGCGGGCGTTGCTGGCGTTTAGAAGCCGCAGACGCAGGGTAGATTTCTGGGCGCGCAGCATCGGGCGCAGTGCCCCGTTGACCAGCACTAGATTTCCTTCTTTACCGTTCATCCAGTCCATGGGGTTATGCGGGGCTATCCGGCTGCCCACCAAAGCGAAGTCCTTGAGAACCAGCAGGTGTTCCTCGGCTTCTTTTACTCCCGGGGTGGCATCCAGCGGGCCTTCCACCACAATTGCGCCGGCCAAGCCAGCAAAAAGTTGCGGGGCCACCTCTTTGTGAATATGCGGGTGGTACCAGTATGTGCCCGCTGAGCCCCGGGGCACGGTGAATTCATAGAGCCGGCTCTGGCCGGGATCGATCATCGCCAAGGGGTCATCCACAGTTGGCGAGACATGCAGCCCATGCAGATGAAGGTTGGTGACCTCGGTGAGCCGGTTGATGAAATTCAGGCGTACCCGGTCGCCTTCGCGCACCCTCAGCGTGGGGCCGGGAAAACTCCCGCCGTAGGTAAGCAGCGTGGCCTTACGGCCTGCAATGTTTACCTGGCTGGGAGCCGCCGCCACCTCGGCCTCGAGCACGCCGGGCTTGAGCATTTTCGTTTTTAGTACGGGAGGCTCAGGGAAAGTGGGCTTTGCCGGAACGTTGCTTTGTGAAAGAGCGTAGCCGCCCGCCAAACCGAACGCACCCAACTTAATAAGAGTTCGCCTGTTTATTTGGTTCATTCCTTCCCTCCGACTCCGATAACCTGACATCTATATCCCCCCCAGGTGGGGAGGGTGCTTTAGCCTATTTTGCCAGACAGCTCAGTGTCAACGCTAGCACACGCCAACAAAACCTAAAGAGCCCTCAAGGCTTGTTGCAGGCGCTCTCTTGCCTCGCCCGCCAAAGGCTGCAGGCGTTCGCGCGTGGAGGGATCCACCACCTCGAACATTGCTTGCGGGTCCTGGATGCTGACTTCGGTTCCCTCTTTCAGCTCGCGCAAAACTACATTGCAGGGCAGCAGCAAACCAATCGAACGCTCAATCTCCAGCGCTTGTTGGGCCAGCTTGGGATTGCAGGCACCTAGAATCTGGTACGCCTCCATCTCGGCGCCAATTTTCTCCTTCAGAGTTTTCTGCACGTCGATCTCGGTCAGGATGCCAAAGCCCTGGGACTTGAGGGCTTCAACTACTTTGGCCTTGGCGTCCGCAAAGCTATTTGGCACAACGGTTTTCATCTGATAACGCGGCATGGTACCTCCCTTGGTCTCCCACCATATCTTGGCGAGCTGGTATCGAGGTTTATTTGTTAAGCTCAGCTTTCATGCGCTCGAAGGTTTCTTGGTCGATCTCACCCTTGGCGTAGCGTTCACGCAAAATGTCCAGCGCGCGGCTGCTTGTCTCGGTGGGCCGCGCAGGCCCAGAGAAAGCCCGCACTAAAACGTAGATTATGGCTGCAAGCAAGAGTAGCTGGATCAGCCATCCCCAGCCGCCCATCATTCCGTACCCGTAAGGACCCCAGCCCCAACCCATCATGGTATTTCTCCTTTCTCCTACTAATGGTTATCCCTATAACCTGGACTTAGCCAGTAGCGCCACTATCCCAAGACCGAGCCCAGCGGTGACTAGTACGCCGGGCAGGCTGCCAAGCCCAAGGCCAGCCAAGAGCGCGCCCGCCACGTACCCGCCATCGCGAAAAAAACGGTACAAGCCGAGGGCGGTGGCTCGTTTTTCCGGTGGGGCTTTGTCGGCTACCTGGGCAATTAGGGTTGGGTAGGCCATGCTGGTGCCCAGGCCCAGTATAGTGGCGGCTAGCAGGGCCAGCCCAAGCGCAGGCGCCAAGCCGAGCAAGACCAGCCCAAGCCCCTGCAGGGCCATGCCGCCTAAGATTAATCCGGACCGGCCAACCCGGTCGGACATGGGCCCAAACACCAACTGTCCGCCCGCCCAGACCAGCGGATAAAGCCCTGCCACAGCCCCGATCTCCACCGGGGTAAAACCCCGCTTGGCGAGCAAGAGCGGAAGCGCCAGCCACACCAGCCCGTCCTTCAGGTTGGTGAGGAGCCCCAAGAGGCTCGGCATACCTACTCCCCGTACCCAAGCAAGCTGCAAGACCAGACCCTTTGGTTGGTAGGTTTCGTGAACCCTGAGCGAGAGTACGAGTCCAAGCAACGCAGCCGCAATTCCCAGATAAAAAGGCACTGGTCTGAGGCCGTACGCCGTAGCAAGCGCGCCGGTGAAAAACGCCAGCAGGCTCACCCCCAGGTAGCCCATAAACTCGTTGACCCCGGCCGCAACTCCGCGCCTTTGCGCTGGTACCAGATCCACCATCATGTTTACCGTCATGCTCCAGGTGAGGGCCTGGTTGATTCCCAAAAGCACGTTGGCGCCAATTACCCATGTCCAGCTTGGAGCCCAGATCAGGAGTAGCGGCACCGGGATGCCGAATAACCAACCCAAGACCAGAACGCCCTTGCGGCCAAAGCGGTCCGCCATCAGCCCGGCGAAAAGGTTGAAGACTGCCTTGGAGAGGCCGAAAGAGAGAATAAAGGCTCCCACGGCCACACCCCGCTCGAGGCCGAAAACCTGAGTGGCCAGAAGGGGAACCACCGTGCGCTCGAGGCCGACCATGCCCCCAACGAACAGATTGACCAGCGCCAGAAGCCAGAAGACTGGCGAGACTCCTCCCTGACGCCGGTGCTGCATAGCGCGAGTCTTGCACTCGTTGGCGAAAAAGGCAACCCACTTTTTGCCTCCAAGGTTCGCCGTAAGCCCCAAGCTGAATCATCATCCCGCCTTGGTTATCAGACCAGCCTGGCCTAGTTTCCCAAGGAAACGCCGTGCCAGGTATGTACCCAGACCTCGCCGGTGTAGGCGTTCACCGAGAGCATCCCCTCGAGGTCTTTACGGCCAAAGTCGAAGGTATAGTAGCCGGGGAAAGCGGTACCCTCCATAACCTTGGCCCCCGGCAGGTAGCCCTTCAAGAACTGCACAACCAGCGCCTGGGCCGCCGCATTATCGTAGCGGACTGGGGCAGGCTGGGCTGCGGGTTGGCCGCCATAGCCCATCATTCCGGAGCCCTGTCCGCCCATCGTGCCGAAGCTACCACCCATTCCGTAACGGGTATTCCACATCATGTTGGGCCCGGGTTCGGGGTAGACATTGCCGGTGTAGCGATCCGCCAGGATTTCCGCCATGCCCTCGCCCTTGGCGTTTACCACCTGGGCGTAGTAGTTCTCGCTGAAAACCATGAAGTCTTTGACCTTGGCATCGGGACCAAGGCGGGCCGCGTAGGCCTCGAGCCGTCGTTTGGCCTCCTCTTTGGCGATCGGCTGGATCTGGGCCGGGTAGACTCCCCCCATCATGCCCATGCCACTGCTCATCATCATGCCGTGGCCTCCCATGGTGCCTGTACCGTAACCCTGCCCCATCATCCCTTGGCCATAACCGGGACCGCCCCACATCCCCTGGGTGAATGCCACCCCCACCAGAGCCAGTGCTGCTATGCCTAACCAGAGTGCGCTGCGTTTCATAACTTCTACCTCCAGCTATACCCTAGGGCGGTATGGTTAAGCTCGCGTAAAGCTGGCAACCTTGGGTTTACACATGCTTTACCTGTGCCTTGTACCGTTAGAGTGGAGGTAAGAAATGAAGAAGATTGCCATGCTAGTCCTGGTACTCGCGACCATGTTCCCAGCCGCACTAGCGGAGGGAATGCCTAGCCCCGGAGGCGGGCCGGTGTTTGGCCAGCACATTTCAGCAATGGCCCCCGGGCATCCTCGGGAGTACGGCGCGGCCTTCGGGGCCTGTGTGAGCGCGATGGCAAGCGGTACGAACTGCGAACACCACTAAGTATCTCCATGGTGAGTTTGACCGAAGGTTCAAACTCACTAGGGCCAGAAGGAGCAAGGAACACAGCGCGGCTTTTCAAGCCTTTCGACAGACTTAAACTGGAGATACTTAGCGCTACTCACTCCAACACAGCAGTCGCAGTTTTGCGGATCTTTCTCTTACCCGGCGCTTTACCGCCGGGAGCTTTTGTTGTGGTCATTACTGAAAGGCTGGGGGGTAGTCAAAGGACCAGGCCAACAGTTAGCGCCGCCACGCTTGCCCGGTTCCGCCAAACTACACGGCCGGGTGGAATCCGGTCCGCAGTGAGCGGAATTACTCCTTCCGACGTAATACACTTACAACCCACCCGGCGCAACGCAAGAACCAAGCCGGTCTGAATCCTGGATTTCAAAGCAAGCAGCAGCCAGAACCGTTGTGGGAAAGGGCAGGGCATCGTGGAGTTCCAGCTACTTCGTTATCAATGACACTGGGGAACCAGGATGGCGTGGGAAGTGATGCCGGGGCACCGTGTATCTACGGAAGCAGCCGAGCGAGGTAGCCTTCAAGCTGCTTAGCGCTGAGCTCGCCCACATGCCGCGCCAGCACCCGTCCTTCCTTGGTGATGAAGAAGGTTTCCGGCATCCCGTACACCCCGTAGTCAACCCCAACACCGCCGCGCGGATCAGCGCCGCTGGGAAAGCTCAGGTTGAACTCGCGGATAAAGGCCAGGGCCGCCTCTTCACCATCCTGAAAGTTGACCCCCAGAAAAAGCACCCGGTCTTGATAGCGCTGCCAGTAGCTCTCCAGCATCGGGGCTTCACGCCGGCATGGAGGGCACCAACTGGCCCAGAAGTTCAGCACTATCGGTTTGGGACCGACAAGATTGGACATGACAATACTATCGCCCCACTTGGCGCGGTATGGACGCAGGGTGGGCAGGACAAAGCTGGGCGCTGGGCGCTGGTCTTTGGCCAGCTGCGAAGGTAGTGCCGACGCATCACGCCGCAGGCCCCACCAGAACAGGCCTCCCAACAAAACTACGGCCGCCAAAACTACCAAGAAACGCGTCATGTTATCTACCCCAATCACCAGATGTACCAGTAGACCAGAGTATCGTACATGCCGGCCATCAGCAGAAGGACTCCGGCCACAAAGCCAAGCCTGCGGCTGGCGTGGCGCATTGCCAAAAGAACCCGCCCGCGCTGGCCGAGGTGTTGCCACAGGGCCAAGAAGATTATCAGCGGCACCGCAGTGCCCAAAGCAAAGATAGCTGGGAACAAAACCCCGGTGCTCGAGGCTATAGCGGTCGGCAGCATTAACCCGAAGAAGAGCCAAAACATGGTGGGGCAGAAAGCCAAGCCAAATGCCGCACCCAGGAGCAGGGCTCCGATCCCGCCCCCTTTGGCTCTGGCCCACTCGCCGAGCCCGCTGGTATTGGTGGCCGGGAAGGGCAGCCGGATGACGCCCAAAAGGTACAAGCCCATAATGATCATCAGGGGTCCCAGTGCTTTTCTGACGCCGGAAAAGAAAGCGCCCGGCGCGCTAAAGGTGCCACCGAAAATAAACACCGCCACCCCAGCCAAAACCAGGTAGACCAGCGTTTTGCCAACCAGAAAAAACAGCACTCGAGGCCAAACACGAGCCCTAGAGACGTCTTGGGCGAACCAGGCGATGGCTGCGGTATTGGTGGAAAGCTGGCAGGGGGCAGCCGCGGCTAACAACCCCAGCAAGAAAGCGCCCAAGATGGGGATACCCAGACCCAGGCGAAGGTTGTTCACCGGCTCAGCGAGCAAGCTGTAAATTCCGCTCCCGAAGGCGTACAGGCTCAAAGCCAGACTGGAAAGGTTGGACGCAAATACCAGCGTAAAAGCCAGCAACAGACCAAAGACCAGCAAAACCAACGCGCGTGTCAAGGCTTTTCTCCACTAGGGCACCCGGGTCTCTGGTCCCCGGCCCGGATACGTGTAAAAGTTGCCGCGGCCGGGTTGAAGGAATCCAGCCGGAATAGCCTGTTCCAGCCGGCAATCACTGTATCACCCAACCTTTTCTCGGGAACCATCGCCAGGCCGTCCTTCTGGTTATCAAACTGCCCACACAGCTCCGCTGCTTGCCCAGAGCCCGACCGAGTTCTAGCTGGCCCCAGGCTTTGCGTGGGACCCAGAACCGGTCCAAGAGGGTGCGGAGGTGGGTAGGGCGCTAGCGCATTGGACCTGCTTACCAGACTGGACTTGGCCACGGCGGGACTTGCTACCGGTCTCCAGCTGGACTGGAGTTGATTGCCCTGCGAGGCCAGGTCTCGAAACCCCGAACCCAGCTGCTCTCTCTGCCACCATACCCTAAGGCCCGAAGCAGGCCCCAACACCGCTAGGGATCCGAGACCAGTCCCTAGCCAAGGAAAAGACCTGCGCCTGGCTGCAGAGGCGCCTGCATGGGCCCGCGTATTTTTTGTTGTTTTCTCGGTCACACTGTCCTTCTGGTTAACGCCGCCAGACCCGCCCGGTTCCGTCAATCCACACGAGCCGGGTGGAGTCCACCGGGTTCACGGCGAGCGAAATTACCGGTCCCGGCGCGATGCGCTTCCAGCCCGCTTCTGTGCGCTGCCAGAGACCAATCT
>JAMCQK010000074.1 GCA_023382135.1 Deinococcus sp. | reverse complement strand
TTGCCGGTCTTTATCGAGAACGACGCCAACGCGGCGGCGCTGGCCGAACACCATCTGGGCGCGGCCAGGGGAAGCGAGAGCTCGCTGTTTGTGACCATTTCAACCGGTATTGGCGGCGGCTTTGTAATCCGGAACCGGGTCTGGCGCGGAGCCCACGGACAAGGGGCGGAGGTGGGCCACCTGACGGTGCTTCCGGGGGGGCCGGTATGCGGCTGCGGGATTGACGGCTGCCTCGAGGCCTTAGCCGCAGGCCGCGCGCTCGAACGCGACGCTAGCTACAGCTACTCCAAGGACATCAGTACCCCGGAACTGTTTGAGCGCTTCCGCCAGGGTGAAGCCAAAGCACGGCGCGTGGTGGTGCAGAGCGCGCGCTATGTGGGTCTGGGGCTCGCCAATCTGGTCAAGACTTTTGACCCGGAGGTAATCGTGCTGGGCGGAGGTGTGGCGCTGCATGGTGGCGAGGTTTATCTGGCGGAAGTGCTGGCTTCCTACCAGAACTACCTTAGAGGCTGGACCGCATCCCCGGTGAAGCTTGCCGAGCTAGGTACCGATGCGGGACTTTTGGGAGCGGCGCTTACCGCGGCGGTGGAAGTGGGTGAGGCTTGACATTCAAGTTGGTGTTGAGGGCGTTCTTCCGCTTGTCAAAACAAAAGAGTACACATGATCAATCGCACCACCAGCACCAGGCGCACAGACGGCAAAGCCGCCAAACGAGTGTTTGATTCTGTGGCTACCTTCCTAGGCCAACATTGACAAGACCCTGGGCCGTGGCGCTTGTTTTCTAGCCGAGCAACGGAAAACACAGTCTGCGCACCTTGGTCTACGGCGTACACGCGGCCCCGCAAGCCGGTTCCCGGTGGCCAGACTACGTATCTTGGCTTGCTGAGATTGGCTTGGTGGGGATCCGGCCTGGCTTAACGCTTCCAGGCAATTGTTTTTAGCCTGGGCCCCGGCTACCGGGAAGAGCGCGGCGGTTTGTCGATAACACGGGCGGTTACTGGTCGTCTTGCTAGCGAATCAGGCTCAAAAACTCCCCGCGGGTCACGCCGCTTTCCTTGAACACGCCCCGCATGGCACTGGTGGTCGTCTCGGCGTGCTGTTTTTCCACCCCGCGCATCATCATGCACAGGTGGAGCCCCTCCACCACCACCGCCACCCCCTGGGGTTCCAGCACTTGGTCTATGGCTTCGGCAATCTGCCCCGCCAGGCGCTCCTGCACTTGGAGTCTGCGGGCAAACATATCGGTGACACGGGCCAGCTTGGAAAGCCCCAGAATTTTTTGGTTGGGAATATAGCCAACATGGACCTTGCCAAAAAAGGGCAGCAAGTGGTGCTCGCACATGGAGTAAAACTCAATGCCTTTGACCACCACCATCTCGGAACCTTCGGCATGAAAAATAGCCCCGTTGACAATTTCATCAAGATCCTGCCGGTAGCCCCTGGTGAGGAAAGCCCAGGCCCGCGCCATGCGCTCGGGGGTCTTGAGCAGGCCTTCGCGCTCGGGGTTCTCTCCCATAAGCTGGAGCCACTCGCGGCCCAGTCCCGCCATACGGTCGGTGTCAAGCTCGGTATCGAATACCAGACCGGTGTCGTCCATTTCAATTACACGTTTCATGCTGCTACCTCCTTCCCCCGCTCACCGTAAGTGAGGCGCCAGTCCTACAGGTTCCAGCCCCCGGAGACCTCGAGCACCTGGCCGGTAACGTAGCCGGAGCTCTCACGCACAAAGTAGAGTACCGCTTCCGCTACTTCGCCAAGTGTGGCCAGCCGGCCTGCGGGAATTTCCGCCAGCGGCTGCGAGACCGAGTTCTCGGCCACACCGGGAGAAACCACATTGACCGTGACCCCTCGGCCCGCAAGCCTTTTGGCGAGCGCCTTGCTATAAAGCATCACGCCGGTCTTGGCAATCAGGTAAGGCGTGATGTGCGGCCTGGCAACCAAGTTACCCGCGCCCGCGTATCCCAGGTTCACCACCCGCCCCGCCCCGGAGGCCACCAAGTGGGGAATGGCCGCCTGGGTGACATAGAAGGTGGCATTCAGGTTGGAGTCAAGGACTCCCTGCCACTCCTCGGCACCGGTCTCCTCAATGGGCTTGTAAAGGTAGCTGCCCACGTTGTTGACCAGTACATCCAGCCTGCCGAAATACCGGAGTGTTTTTTCCACCAGGCTTCTGGCTTCCTCCGGGTTGGTTATGTCTGCGGGTAAAGCGATGGCGCCAGCACCCAGCGCTTTGGCATCACGCAAGGTGAGTTCGGCCTCGGCTTTGCTGTTTCGGTAGTGGACCGCTACTTGATAGTTCTCTTGCGCCAAGCGCAGCACAATGGCCCGCCCAATGCCCTTGGCTGAGCCGGTGACCAGCGCAACGCGTTTCATCCCGTAACCCTTTCTTCGCGAAGATACTGCTCCAAAAGTATCTGGGTATAGGTGTTGAGAGGATACCGCAAGCTTGCAGCTGGCTTCACCCAGGCCCAGTTTTCGATCTCGTGGTTCGGGACCACGTCTTCACTTTCGCTTTCGGCAAAGTAGTTGAAGAAAAGAAAATGCATCGGTTGGTAAAACTGCGGGTCTAGCACGGCCTCTTGCGTAAGTGCCGGGCGGATGCGGGAGACTTCAAGACCTACCTCTTCCCGCAGCTCGCGCCTGAGGGCTTCTTCTAAGCTCTCCCCCCAGTCCACCTTTCCACCAGGAACGCCCCACAGGCCCTTCCACTTGCTGGTCCGCACCAACAGCACCCGGCCCGAAGGTCCGCGGACCAGCGCGGCTACGGTCGGGACCGGATAGCGAGGAGCCTGAGTATCCGCCATAGGTAAACTCCTACAAGATACGCCCCCTGCAAGATCACGAAGGTGAGGTATAGCCTTGGCTGGTGAAGCACCAGGAAAAGCCCCAAAAAGAAAAGCTGCGTGGTGAGGCCCAGGTTGACCAGCGAAGCCGTGGAGAAGAGGTTCCACCATTCATGCGCCAGCCTGGCGCGCTTTTCTGGTGATACCGAGGCGGTCTGGACGCGGAACAGAAAGCCCTCGAGGCCTCTCACCAACTTGTCCTGCAAGCCAAAGATCACGGCATAGTCCAAGCGCAGAAGCTTGACCAAAAAACCGTTCTTGTCCCTGGCCTGGGAACGAAAGGCCTCGCCGCGTGCGCGCCGGTACAGGTGCTCCAGGTTGAAGTCCCACGACTGCACCAGCGTGAGCACCACAAACGCCAGCGCCGCCAGCGCCCCTTCCCCGGTCCTGAGATAAAGCGCGTAGAACAGCGCCAGGTTCACCAGAAAGTCGGAATCGGTGTCCAGGTAGCGGCCCAGCTCGCTCTCGAGGCCCTTGACCCTGGCCAGCTGGCCGTCGGCGTTGTCCAAGACCGACTTAACCTGGAGCAGAATTGCGGCCAGCAGGTCCTGTCCCCGCACCATCAGCCAGGCGGAAAGAAAACCCAAAACCGTGTGCAGCGCTAGCAGGTGCAACGGGTCAGCCGTTGTCCGGTAAAGCGCCAGCACCAGCCGGTGCGCGAGCGGGCGGTAAATGGCAGCGCTCAAGAACTCCTCGCTGGGCCGGTGTTTGAGGCCTTGTTCAAAGGTCGGCATTTGTACCAACATTATCTCAAACCCGGGCGGGATAGAGGGATGTAGGCCTTGCTCAGCCCGTAAGGGCCAGTTGTTTCCAGGCCTACCCCTAAACTGGTCATGAAGGCCTATGCCATGAACCCCATCCTGCAAGCTCTCGAACAAGACATCACCTCCACGGTTCGCGCTCTGGGCGGAGAACTCTACCGGGTAGGCGGCGTGGTGCGCGACAAGCTGCTGGGCTTCGTTCACGAGGACACCGACCTGCTGGCCACCGGCGTGGACTTCGAAACCCTGAAAGACGCCCTGGCGCGCACCAGCCGCGTGAACGTGGTAGGGGCCAGCTTCGGCGTGATAAAGGTATCACGCCAAGGGGTAGGCATCGACCTCGCCCTTCCCCGCACCGAGCGCTCCACCGGCGTGGGCCACCGCGAATTTGAAGTCGCCTACGACCCGCACCTATCCATTGAGCAAGACCTTTCCCGGCGCGACTTCACCGTGAACGCCATGGCCGAAAAGCTCTCCGACGGCGCGCTGGTTGACCCCTTTGGCGGCCGAAGGGACATCGAGCAAAAACTGCTGCGCGCCGTGGGAGACCCCAAGGAACGCTTTGCCGAGGACCCGCTCCGCATGCTGCGCGCGGGACGCTTCATGGCCAAGCTGGACTTCTCGCTTGACGCCAGTACCTTTGTGGCGGCCAAGGAGCTTGCGCACCTGATCACCACAGTGGCGCCCGAGCGCATATCGTACGAGCTGCAGGCGCTGCTGGGGACCTCTTCTCCCACGGGGGTCTACAACGCGCTGGTGTTTTTGCGGGACTCCTCTCTCCTAACCGAGATTATCCCCGAGTGGACCTCCTCCATCGGCTTCGACCAGCAAAACAAGCATCACCAGCTTGCGCTCGACCAACACGTCTTCCAGGCTATCGCTTACGCAGTAAACAAGGGGGCAGATGTTGCCGTGCGCCTTGCGCTGCTCTTCCACGACATTGCCAAACCCATGACCCAGACATTTGGCGATGATGGCAGCGCCCATTACTACCAGCACGAAGTCCTGGGCGCCGAGATCACCGAGAACGTGATGGAAAGGCTGAAGTTCTCCGGCGAGATGACCCGCACGGTAGTGCGCCTGGTCCGCAACCACATGCGCCCGCCCCTGAACCCCAGCAACAAAACCCTGAGGCGCTGGTTGAACCAGATGCAGCAGCAATGGCCGCTGGCCCTGGCCTGCCGCGAAGCCGATTTCGCTGCCAAGTCCCGCACGAACGCTGGCAAGGCTTCCGCTTGGGCAGACCAGCTGAGACTGCGCTGCCAGGCTTTCTCGCGCGAGGTGGTCACCCTGAAGGAACAAAGCCTGGCGCTTTCCGGCCAGGAGATTATGCGGGTCTTCGGCTTGAAACCCGGCCCCCAGGTTGGAAAGCTCAAGCGCCTTGCGCTGCAGGCGGTGGTGGACGGGGAGCTGGAGAACCAGCAAGAGTCTATCCTCCGCTGGCTGAAAGAACGAAAAGAAGTTAAGTAATAACCCTCCCGCACCCAAGGTTCAATGATTCTCAAGATGTTTATATTGGCGGCCGGGCAGAGAAGCGGAGAGGTTGGCTGCCAGGTTTTGCAGCGCAGTTTCAAGCCGTTTCACTTGTGGTTTGGCGGGTGTTTGTTCCCACCAGACGCTGCGCACCTCAAGCGCATCCGCGGTGCGGTTAAGCCTGGCGTCTACGCGGGCCACCAGCTTATCTCCCTCCAGCACCGGCAGCACGTAGGGACCATATTTGCGTTTGTGGTCCGGCAGGTAAATTTCCCAGCGGTAGTGAAAGCCAAAAAGGTCGGCAACGCGTTCGCGCCGCCACATCAGGTTGTCCAATGGGGAAAGCAGAAACACTTCGGGCGCAGCCTTGGCCTGCTGCATGGATTCGAGCATCGGCAGAAGCTCGGTAAGCGTGTAGTATCTCCGTTTTACACCTTCCACCTCTAGCGGCGTCACCCTACCCTGGCGCTCGAGGCGTTCAAGCGTTTTCCTGCGCTCGGCTACCGGTCGGTAGCTCCAGCCAAGCCGGGCGTCTTGAGCGTCGAAGACAGTATAGGCACGGAGATATTTTTGCAGCAGGTCTTCCCAGTTGCTGCCATCACCCTCTTGGGAAAGGTGCGCGGGCAGCCAGTCCTCGGCAAGCGCAAAGTAACGTTCGTCGGCCTTGCGAAAGGCGACCACCACCTCGCCCGCCTCCCACAAGTGTTCCAGCGCCTGCGTGGTGGCCTTGGCAGAAAAGCCCCAGTAGCCCCTCACGCTGTCTCCCAGATCCAGCGCCCTCGAGGCCAGCGCTCCCTCACTTTTCAAGCGTTCGCGAATATATTCCGCGGCCCGACTTAGCTGGCGATTCTTGGGCTTCCAGGCCCAGTGCTTGCGGCGCGGGGCAAACAGGGCATAGTCATCCAGAGGCAGCAGGCAGCGCATCTGCGCAAAGTACTCAAAAGCTTTTTTCCGCTGGTAAAGTTTTTCAAGCGCTGAAGCCTGGTACCCACCCACCCGGTTCATAAACACCAGGTGGTGGTTCCGCTCCAGCACGTTCACCGGGTCCATCTGAACTGCCTCTAACCGCCGGAGCGCCTCAAGGGTCCCCGCAGTGCCTTGGAGTTTTTCCCGCCAGGGAACGCCTTCCCTCCACCTGCCTTTTCCGCCGGTCCATGCCAGCAACCCTTGCCGGGCAAGCAGCAGCCTGCGCAGGGCTCGAGCGTTGGTAGGGTAGAACCGCATGGGGTTGAGTGATTTATGCCGGGAATCTTAGGACGGCATCTCGCGGAAGAGGGCGTAGACGCGGCCCGCGCGGGGGTAGGCCTCGAGGCTGTAGACCCTAAACCCTCCCGGAAGCGTGGCCTGGCCGCTGTAATCCAGCCCGGTGTCGTAGACAATGGAAAGCGGGTGCTCGCGCTCGATCATCTTCCCCCGTGGAAGCTGCGCGCGAAAACCAGAACTGCGCGCGGAGAAAAACACCCGCAGCGGCTTAGCGCCCGCAATCACAATCATCAGCGGAGTAGAACTCCGCTCGGCAAGCGCAATGGCCGCCACTTCTTCCGAGACCTGGTGGCTTTCGGCCAGGTCCGGGACTAGCCGCGGAGCAACTCCTCTTTTCGAGAGCCTTGCCGCCACGATCTCGCGCGGCAGAAGCATCTCGGCGGCGCCTACATTACAGAGGGATTCAAGTTCGGCCTCGAGGTCTTCTCCCTGGTACCACTCGTGCAGCTCCGAGAGCAGCTCGTCGTCACTACGAATCAGAAAATGCACCACCTCATGCGCCAACGTGAAGCGCTGGCGTCTGGGCGGCTGGTCACGGGAGATCAGCACGCGCTTGCCGCTTGGGTCCAGCATCCCGTCACCGGAAAGCTTGGTGAGTTCAATGTCCACCCCGATGGCCTTGGCCATGCGTTCGGGCGTCAGGGGCGCGTGCGCCCGGCGGAACTTTTCGGCGGCCTCGAGCACTCGTCTGCGCAGCCCTACCGCCGCTTGCGGCTTCCCTAAAAACTTGGCCACTGGCTCTATCCTATCAAGCGAGCGTTGCAGGATAGCGCCACTATCCCGGCTTGATCCACTCGAAGAGCTCAATCAGGTTGCCATCGGGGTCGCGCAGGTGAGCAGTCTTGATGGCCCAGTCGGGTCTTTCGGTGACAGCGACTTCGAACTTCACGCCTTTCGCGCTCAGCTCTTTGAACGCCTGGTCTACGCTCCCGGCATGAATGGTGAGCATCACGCGGTTCTGTGCGCCGGCATCCTGCAGGCCAAAAATCTTGTGGGCAAGGTCCCGGTTGTAAAGCGCAATCCCGCCACCCTCCCCGCCAAATTCGCAGTAGGGTCCGTCATCGCCGCCAATCATCTGGCGTACGGGCATCT
This sequence comes from Deinococcus sp., assembly GCA_023382135.1. Classification (GTDB taxonomy): domain Bacteria; phylum Deinococcota; class Deinococci; order Deinococcales; family Thermaceae; genus JAMCQK01. Next base: position 4,482 of record JAMCQK010000074.1, on the reverse strand, counting down.
GCAAAACATCGCGGTAAAAGTTTACCGAGGCGCGAAAGTCGCCCACCAGGAGCCGCGTTGTAACTAGCTTAGGGGTCATACTGTCTCCTCATCTAAAAAACCTCGGATAGACGACGGGCCATAGCCAATAGCCTGATACGCTTGCTATCTAGTATTGACTTTCTTGCTTTCAGCTTTCCAACACCCTTTTCAGGTGCAAAAAGATCTCGTACCAGTCACGTTTGGATTCCGGTCGTCTTCCCCGGTGTTCTAAGCGCGAAAGCGTATCCACCCACTCGGGCGAAATCTCCGCGCCAAGAGCCGGGTCCGCCATCAGATCGGAAAGGCCTTTGGGCAGGGCGCCCTCGGTACGCTCGCCGTAAAAGTCTACTGGAGCCAGCAGATCGTTCACGCTGACCTGATGGGCACTGGCCAGCGACTGCAAGGTCTCGAGGCTTGGGTTGGTCCTCCCGCGCTCGAGGTCCGAGAGGTACGGCACCGAGAGCGCACTCTGGTCCGCCAAGTCCTTGAGCCGCCAGCCCTTCTGGGTTCTTAGCTCCCGCAACCGTTCTGCTAGAGTCATATTGCTAGGTATCTTATACCCTAACGGCGTTACGGTCAAGCCATAATTCGGTCATACTCTATTGCAAATGGCGTAGTATTATGTTATAGTCATAATCAGGGGGGTTAATATGATTGCTATCGAAACCGTCCGCAGATCTCTTGGAAAAGGAAAGATCCGTCCTGGCGAGGCTCTAAACGCCCTAATCGACCTCGACAACCGGCGCGGCCTGGTTGGCTTGTGGGCTTTGGAGGCCGAGCTAGAGTCTCAGTTCCCCAAGCTGCGCCCGCAGGCGCAGGCCCTGGCCAAGGCCTGGTTGCAGGCTATCGCAGCCTACCGGCTTACCTACTACCCGGAGGGAAAGTTAGCCAAGCTGTTTGCCCGCCTGGGCCCCAAGGCCGCTCCCAGATCTGAACGCAAGGCCGAGCAGAGCCCTTTGTTCGAACCTGCCCACGCAGCATAGCTAAATGTTAGGAGTCTTCTTCTGCGCTACTGGGTCGGTGTCGCGTCCAAGGAACATGTCAGCTACGGCGTTGCTGGCGGGTGTTGAAATATTGGAAAAGGAGAAACTACGAGCGAAGCAATCGAAGTAGTCGTTTTCAAGGCAAAATCGGGTGTCTCGGACAACCAACTGCGAACGGCTGCCTTAGCTGTCACACCTATCCTCAAGGACATGCCGGGCTTCATCAGCCGAGAGTTCGGCGCATCGGAGGACGGCCAATACATCGATATCGTCCACTGGAAGGATCTTCCGTCCGCAAAGGCCGCGGCTGAAAAAGTCGTGGGCATTCCGAAGTGCGGCGAGTTCTTTGGGCTCATTGATCAGAACCAAATGCAGTTCATGCACTTCCTAAAAGTAAAATAACTACCTAGCATGCGCGTGAAACCAACGCCATTTGATTTGGGGCGAAGCCGCGCTTCGCCTTTTTGTTTGGACCTGTTCATGACGCGGGACTGCGGCTCTGCCAAATCCGCTGTTTCGCCCAGCCAGCACAAAAAGAAAAACGGGCGCGAATTTTCGCGCCCGGTATGTTTGTGATGTCCCTCTAAGCGTGGGGGTTCACTTTGATGGAAGGTCCCATGGTGGTGGTAATGAAAACCGAGCGCAGAAAAGTGCCCTTGGAGGACTCGGGTCTGACCCCTTCCACCGCTTTGAGGAAGGCTCTCAGGTTGTCGGCAATTTTTTCCGGCGCAAAACTGGCCTTGCCAATGGGTGCGTGAATTACGCCGGTCTTGTCGTTGCGGAACTCGATGCGGCCGGCTTTAATTTCCTTGACGATGTCGCCAATGTTGGGGCCCACCGTTCCCGCTTTGGGATTCGGCAGAAGCCCGCGCGGGCCCAGCACCCGGCCCAGCTTAGAGCCCACCGCACCCATCACGTCCGGGGTGGCGACTACGGCGTCATAGTCCGTCCAGCCTTCGAGAATTTTCTGTATGGCTTCCTCGCCCATGGCAAAGTCGGCGCCGGCGTCCTGGGCTTCTCTGATCTTGTCGCCTTTGGCAATGGCCAGCACACGCACGCTGCGGCCAGTGCCGTGGGGCAGCGCCACCGTGGCACGCACGCCCTGGTCCGACTTCTTGGCGTCGATGCCGAGTTTAACGTGCACTTCCACGGTCTCGTCGAAGCGGGCAGACTTAATTTCGGGAATCAGCTTGGCGGCCTCATCGATAGAGTAGACCTTGCCGGCGTCCACCTTTTCGGCAACTGCGCGGTAGCGTTTACCTTGCTTAGGCATTAGGCACCCCCTCGACCTCGAGGCCCATGCTGCGCGCGGAACCCGCAATCATGTGGGCCGCGGCCACCACGTCGTTGGCGTTCATGTCGGCCATCTTCTGTTTGCCAATCTGCAGGCACTGCTCCCAGGTAATTTTGCCTACCTTGTCACGGCCAGCCTTCTGGCTGCCTTTCTCGAGGCCGGCCGCCTTGCGGATCAGATACGAGGCGGGCGGCGTCTTGGTAATGAAGGTGAACGAGCGGTCAGCAAAAATGGTGATCTCCACCGGGACAATTGCATCGCCCATGTTGGCGCTGATCGCGTTGAACTGCTTAACGAACTCCATGATGTTGGCGCCATGCTGTCCGAGCGCCGGACCCACTGGCGGCGCCGGCGTGGCTTTGCCCGCGGGAAGCTGCAGCTTGACTAAACCTACTACCTTTTTCATTTTTCCTCCTAGGCTCCCCCTAAGTTAGGGGTCTTAGCGCCTTGCCTAAAGCCAAAAGTCTAAGGTCGAGTAGATGTCTTTCGACTTCAGCCCTTCGACATTCGACCTAGCTTCTTACCACCTGCGCAAAATCCAGCTCCACGGGCGTCTCGCGCCCGAAGATAGATACCAGAACCTTCACTTTGTTTCGCTCGTTGTTGATCTCGCTCACCACGCCGGTGAAGTCGGCAAAGGGTCCGGAAACTACCCGCACCACGTCGCCCTCGCGGAACGAAACCTGCTGTTTGGGCGCCTCTTTCTTCCCGGCCAAACCGCTTACCAAAAGGATGTGCTGCACCTCGTCCGGGGTCAGCGGAACCGGGCGGGTGGCGGTGCCCACAAAACCGGTAACCCCAGGCGTATTACGCACGGTTTCCCAAGCTTCGTTGACCTCGCCCGCTTCGTCTCCCAGGTCCACCTGTACGAACACGTAGCCCGGGAACAACTTGCGGCGCACCACTTCCTTCTTGCCGGCTTCGCGGTGTTCAACAACCTCTTCGGCGGGGATGAGCACCTGAAAAATCTTGTTGCTCATGTTCAAGGCCTGGACCCGTTTTTCCAGGTTGGCCTTGACCTTATCCTCGTATCCCACGTAGGTGTGGACAGCGTACCATTCAATGCTCATACCAGTCTCTGCCTATGCCGAACTCCGCGAGCCTGCGCCCGCGCAAATCAGATCCAAACCGTGTGCCAACGGAACGTATCTTCATCGGGCGATCAGCCCTGTCAAGACCCGGAACACCGCGTCGTAAGCGCCCAAAATGAGCATGGAGAACAACGCAAAGAGCAGCACCGCTTCGGTGGACTGAATAATCTCCTCGCGCGAAGGCCAGGTCACACGGGCCAGCTCGGCGCGCGCCTCGCGGAAATATCTAAAGATACGGGCGAGCATTAGACCTTGACTTCCTTGTGCGTGGTGTGCTTGTTGCACCAGGCACAGAACTTGGAAAGTTCGAGCTTGCCTGTGGTGTTGCGCTTGTTCTTTTCTGTCGCGTAGTTGCGGCGCTTGCAGTCGCCGCACTCGAGCAAGAGTTTAATTCGGACATCGCTGGCCATGGTTCCTCCTTAAGAATAGAGCTTTTGCTCCATCCTCGCTACGCACTTACTCCAGAATCTTGGCCACTACACCGGCGCCCACGGTGCGGCCGCCTTCGCGGATGGCGAAGCGCAGGCCCTCTTCCATGGCGATGGGCTTGATGAGCTCGACTTTGAAGGTGATGTTGTCGCCGGGCATGACCATCTCGACCCCGGCGGGGAGCTCCACCACGCCGGTGACGTCGGTGGTGCGGAAGTAGAACTGGGGGCGGTAGTTGGTGAAGAAGCCGGTGTGGCGGCCGCCTTCTTCCTTCTTGAGGATGTAGACGCTGGCTTCGAACTTGGTGTGGGGGGTGACGCTGCCGGGTTTGGCCAGCACCTGGCCGCGCTCGATATCGGTGCGCTCCACCCCGCGCAGCAGCAGGCCGACGTTATCCCCGGCCATGCCGTCGCTGAGGGTCTTGCGGTGCATCTCGACGCCGGTGACCACGGTCTTCTTGGTGTCGGTCAGGCCCACCACTTCTACTTCATCGCCGGTCTTGATCTTGCCGCGCTCGATACGCCCGGTGGCCACGGTGCCGCGGCCGGTGATGGTGAAGACGTCTTCCACCGGCATCAGGAAGGGCTTGTCGATGTCGCGCTGGGGGGTGGGGATGTAGGAGTCGACGGCGTCCAAGAGCTCCCAGATCTTGTCCACCCAGGGG
>JAMCQK010000114.1 GCA_023382135.1 Deinococcus sp. | reverse complement strand
ACACGGCGCTGGCGGTAGTGGGGCCGCCCGCTCCCGCGCCGGTGAACACCAGCTCGCCCACGGCGTCCCCCCGGTAGACCAGCACGTTGCTCTGGTAGCCCGCACGCGCGATAGGGTGTTCGGCGGGCAGCAGCACGGGCCTGACCGTTCCTTTCCATATTCCTTTTTCTGGGTAAAGGCTTCCCACCAAGCGGATCGCCTTGCCCTGGTTCTTGGCCCGCGAAAGGTGCGCCGGCGTTAGCGCGGTGATCCCGCGGGTGTTCTGCCGGAGTGGCTCCCAGGGAAACTCTGGGTCCACCGTGAGCCTGGCCAGCACCGCCAGTTTGTGGGCGGCGTCAAAGCCTTCGACATCCAGTGTGGGGTCCGCCTCGGCGTAACCCTTGGCCTGGGCTTCCGCAAGTGCTTGGGGGTAGGGAGTCCCGGCCTCGAGGCGAGAGAGGATGTAGTTGGTGGTGCCGTTCAAGATGGCGTGGAGTTCAAGTGTACGGCTTCCCCAGATGGAGGAAAGGGCGGAGACCACCGGGGTTCCCGCCATCACGCTGGCCTCGTAGTAAAGCCTGCCCGCCTGTGCGTGGGGTCTCAGTGCTTGCCAGTGCTCGGCCAAAAGCGCTTTATTGGCGGTAATCACCGGGAGCTTTTTTTCTAGCGCCTGGCCCACCAGGGTCCGGGCCAGGCTGGTGCCACCCATGACCTCGACCAGCACCTCGCAGTCTTGAAGCGTTTCATCGGCATCGTCCGTCAAAAGCTCGCTTGAAATTGTGGAGCGCGGCTTGGTTTTGTCGCGCACCAGCACCCGCGAGAGTTTGACTTCCGCCCCCAGCGCCGCCAGGCGGTCTTGGTGAAGCCGGAGAAGATTGGCAAAAGCCCCGCCGACGGTGCCGGCGCCCAGGAGCGCGACGCGAACGGTTTTCATCCGGCGAATTATATAGTCGAAAGGTGCCAAGCCCCGCAAAACTGCTCCAGCACCAGGCGGAAGCCAGGGGCTTTCTGGCGGCTTTTGCGCCTATCGGGCTACCGGCTGAAACACAGCTGCGCTACCGCGCCTTTATTGAAAACGGTAACCATGCGGGGATGCGCTACCTGGAAAAGAATCTTGAGGAGAGACTAGATCCGCGAAGGCGTTTTCCCTGGGCTAAGAGCGTTCTGGTGCTGGCCGCGGCGCACGCCTATCCAGACCCCGGTGTTCCGCCGGGCGGCTTGCGGCTGGGCCGGGTGGCCCGTTACGCCTGGGTGCGGGATTATCACGCCTTAATAGCTCCGCAGCTGCGGGCGCTAGAAGAAGTGGCGAGGGGGGCAGGCCTAGAAACAACTAGCCCCTACGGGCTGGGCGAGGCCAAAGGCTACATAGACCACGGCCCTTTCCTGGAGCGCGGCTACGGAGTACTTGCGGGGCTTGGCTGGCTGGGGAAGAACAGCATGCTCATGCGCATGGATGGCGGAAGCTACCTGACACTGGCAGTCTTACTCACTAGCCTGGAGCTAGAAGCTGGTCTACCGGAAGAAACCAGTGGCGGTTCATCTTTATACCCGGATCGTTGTGGTAGATGTACCCGCTGCGTGAAGGGTTGCCCCACCGGCGCATTGTCGCCGGACGGAATGCTGGATGCCCGCAAGTGCGTCAGCTACTGGACCATCGAACACCGCGGGTTTATCGCGCCAGAACTCTGGCAGGGCATGGGCGAATGGCTTTTGGGCTGTGACATCTGCCAAGAAGTCTGCCCCTGGAACTCCAAGGCGCGACAACACTGGCAAGGCTTTGAACCCGAGGCCGAGCTTGCACACCCGGACATCAGGCAGTTTTTTGAACTCTCCAGCCACGCGTTCGCCAAGCGTTTCCAAGGAACCGTGTTCTTGCGGCCCGGAAGAACACGCATGGCGCGCAACGCGCTGATTGTGCTATCCAACCTTGGCGACGAGAACCATCTTTCCTTGGTGCGGAAAGCCAGCAGCGACGCAAGCCCGCTGGTCCGCGCCACAGCCCTCCATACGGCCATCCGGCTGGGCGAAAAGTCTATCGCGGACAAGTTGAGCACCGATTCCGATCCAATGGTTTCTTATCAGGCCCGCGTCGCGCTTGGTGAAGACCCGGCTACTGCGGGAAACGGCCTTGCCGGATGACATCGGCGAGTACCGGAGGAAGCTCCCAAGCCGCCAGGTCGAAGATGGTCTGGGCGTAATCGTAGTCCACTTTTATATAGCGGACCTGAAGGGTGTGGTCGGCCAGTTCATCCAAAATCAGCACGTCCGCACCCGGCTCGCCGCCCAGCGTAAGGCCTACCGAACCAGGGTCGATCACCAGGCCGTTTCCGGCTGAGCGGTGAAGGGGGATGTGCCTGCCAGAGATCACCGCCCAGCGTACTTTCAGGTCGGCGAGTAGGTCTATCAACTCGTAAAGGGGGGCCTCGAGGTCCACTTTGAACTCGGGTTTATCGGGCAGTCCGTGCATGGCAAGAAACCTGCCCCCCGCGAGCTTCAGCTTGTGCCTTGGCCGCAGACTCCGTAAAAACGAGAGCTCGGGCTTCCCGATCTGCCTCCGGGTCCACTCAATGGTAATGTCGCCCACGCCTTGGCGAGCCTCGCTAGGAAGCGAGAAAGCCACCCGCTCATCGGCAGCTCCGGGCACACAGGAAATACCTTCGCGGTCAAGTTTTTTGAGCACCTGTTTGGGGTGGGGCCCATAACCAACCAGGTCGCCAATCGCAAGCACTTGGTCTACACTTTGTGCGCGGACCGCCTCGAGGGCGGCCTCGAGCGCGGGCAAGTTCGCGTGTATTTCAGCAATGATCCCGAGCCGCATACTCGCACAATCTTACATCGGCAGGCCTTCATGCGCGCTCATTTACCTTCGGTATGCTGAAAACATGCGATTGGTTTTTGCCGGCCTGGCTCTTGCGCTCTCGCTTCCTCCTTTTCCATTTGGCTTTCTGATTCCCATTCCGCTGGCCTATCTTTTGCGGCAAGGGGGTTTTCGGGCGGGATTGCTGGCGGGGATAGGGTTCTGGCTGCTCCACCTCATCTGGCTTCCACAAAGCTTCGTGCTGCTTTTCGGGACACCCCTGGGAGCCGTTCCCTTTATTCCGCTGGTACTTATCAAAGCACTGATGTGGGCGGTAGTCTTTGGGCTCACGAAGAACAGGCCGCTTTCACGCGTGGGTGGTCTGGTGGTGCTCGAATACCTTACCAGCCTGGGAACGTTGGCGTTTCCCTGGGGGTTCTTTGGCTACGCGTTGGTGGAAGCGCCGGGCCGGATGTTGGCCTCTTTCGGCGGAGTCTATCTGCTCTCGCTCATCGTCCTCTTGGCCGCCCTCTTGCTCAGTTCCAAAAAGTACTGGGTGCTGGTACCATGGGCGCTTTTGTGGGTCTGGCCCATTCCCAAAGTCATACCGGATCACACAGCGCTAATCGTTCAAGGGAGTATCAATCCCTTGCGCAAGGTCCTGGGTGAAAACGCGGAAGAGCGCTACTTTGGGCTTACCAAAGAGGGTCTTCGCCAAGCTCCGCAAGCGGACTTGGTAGTTTGGCCCGAGAGCGCCTTGTTCCAGGTGCCGGCTGGAGTAGAGGTAAAAGGGGAGGAGCTTAAAACCATTCTTTCCGATAGACCGCTAGTTGCCGGTGTTGGTATCAGCGAAGCCGCCGAACAGGGCCGGTACGCTTTTTATAACCGCGTTGTCTTGATTGAGCGCACTGAGGTGCTTGCTCAGTACGACAAGTCCAGGCTGGTTCCTTTTGGTGAGTTCTGGCCCTGGAGGCCGGTGCTGGGCCCTGTTTACCAGATCTTCTTTTCCGCCTTCAAGCTGGGCAACCTGTCGGATAGCCAAGCGGGCAAAATCCTTGCGCCACTGTCCCAATACGGCGCCTATATCTGTTACGAGTCGGTGTTTCCTGCGGTGGCGCGGGGCATGGCCCGCCAGGGTGCCAGCGTGCTGGTCAATGTCTCCAACGACGCCTGGTTCGGCCCCAGCTTTGGCGCCCGGCAACACTTTCAGATGGGCCGTTTAAGAGCGGTAGAAACAGGACGTTTTGTCTTGCGCGCCGGGAACGACGGCATCACCGCCTCCATTGACCCCTATGGCCGGGTAGTTGCCAGACTGCCCCAGTATCAGCCCGGTTTTCTGGCCGCTCCGTATGCGCTGGTCAGCCAGCAGACGCCCTATGTTCGCTTCGGCGACTGGGCGGTGTTGCTGTCGGCATTCTTGGCATTAATTGGCTTGCGAACGCCCGCCGGAAAGCGTATAGTCTAAACTCGCTGGTGCCGCTCTCGCGCCGGGATGGCGGAATCGGTAGACGCACTCGACTCAAAATCGAGCGGTTAACAGCCATGGGGGTTCGAGTCCCCCTCCCGGCACCACCTGCTGGCCGTGCGCAGAGCGGCCTATAACGGAAGGTTAATTTGCGGACCGCCAAGGGGCGGCTTTTGGAGGAATAAAGATGGAGCTTTTTTCAAACCTACTGATCATTCTCTTTGCGCTGGTGGCGGGGCTGTTGGTGTACTTGGTGCTGCAGCAGGAGCCCAAGCAGACCGGCGGAGATCTCCTTGGCGGCTCTAGTGACCTATTTAGCGCCCGTGGCGTAACCGGGGGACTGTACCGGGTCACGGTGGTGCTTGGAGTGGTGTTTGCGGTCCTGGCTTTTGTAATTGGCCGCCTCCCCCGGTAAACGGCAGCTTTGCTGGCGTCCACCATTAGGTGGATGTACGTTTATTTCTCAGCCCTTGACATACCAGCCACGGGCTGGGTACGTTTGTGCCAAGTCCAACCCACCGAGATGCCCGGGGATTAGCCCTACCAGTTTGGTTGGATACCGAGGAGGAGTAGATGAAGAAAGCGCTATGGCTTTTGGCTTCTTTGGCACTATTAGGCGTGAGTGCGGTGCAGGCGCAGGCTTTTGTGTGGCCCCAGGCCTGGACCACCGCCAAGCCCGGCGAAGTTAAACGTGGTGGAACGCTAAAGAGTTCCACCATCTCCGACTACCGCACCTTTAACCCCTTTACTACCGCCGAATCCGGTAATGTGCCGAGTCTAATGGCGGGCAGAGCGGGCTTTGCGACCCGTAGCCCATCTACAGGCGACTGGGTTCCCTACATGGCTGAGTCGTGGACCATCTCGGCCAACAAACTGGACTTCACCTTCAAGATCCGCAAGGGCATGAAGTTCTCCGACGGTGAGCCTATTACCGCGGACGACTGGATTACCACCTGGAAGATCATTACCGACAAAGCGGTGGGCTCGAATGCCCGCGACGGCTTCTTTATTGACGGCCAGCCTATTGTGCTCAAGAAGATTGACGACTATACCGTGAAAGTGTCGTTCCCGAAGACCGACGCAACCGCGCTTGGCCAGGCCTCGTTCACACCTTGGCCCGACCATATCTTCGGCAAGGCCTACCGGGAAGGCGGCGCAGAAGCCATCAAGAAGATGTGGCAGCTTAACGCTAATCCCGCCGAGATTGTTTCTCCTGGTCCTTGGGTGCTGGAAACCTACCGCCCGGGTGAGCGTGTGGTTCTCAAGCGCAACCCCTTCTTTGGCGAGTGGAACAAGGACGAAGCCGGCAATGCGCTTCCTTACCTGGACCGCTACGAGCTCCTGATTGTGAAGGACACCAACGCCGAGTTGGCGGCCTTCTTGATCGGAGATATAGACGTTTATGCCCCTTCTACTGTGGACCAGATTTCCCAGATCCGCAAGGCAGTTGCTGATAAGAAGCTCGATGCCACTCTAAAGGTCAATGCTTCACCGGTAGCCAGCAGCCAGTTCATGGTTTTCAACTGGAACAAGAAGAGCGATCCTTTCAAGGAGAAACTCTTCCGCTCCGCCAAGTTCCGCCAGGCCATGAGCCACATTGTCAACCGCCAGGCGGTGGTGGACGTGGTTTACGGTGGCCTGGCCACCCCCACTTACACCTCGGTCTACCCGGTGCTTACCCAGTGGGTGAACCCCAAGGTGGCCAAGTTTGAATATGACCTGGCCAAAGCAGCCAAGCTGCTTGCGGATCTTGGTTTTAGGAACAAGGACAAGGACGGCTACCTGGTGGATGCTTCCGGCAAGCGCCTGGAGTTCAACCTGGTTACCAACGCCGGCAATAAACAGCGCGAGGACATGGCCCGCCTGATTGCCGACGAGGCCAAGAAGGTTGGCGTCAAGGTCAACTTCACCCCTATCGACTTCAATGTGCTGGTGGGCCAGTTGCTGGCTTCAGGTGACGACCGGCCCTTCGATGCCATTATTATTGGTCTTTCCGGCGGGGGTCTCGACTGGCCCTTTGGCCAGAACGTGGTGCCCTGCGGGACTAACCTGCACATGTACAACAAGAGCGGCACCTGCTTGGATGCCCGTGAGACCCAGATGCACGCGCTTTTTAGCCGCGGGCGTACCGAGCTCGACTACAAGCGGCGCCTGGAAATCGGCAACCAGATTCAGGCCATCGAAGCTGAGCTGGTGCCCATTGTCTATATTGCCGGCCCCAACTACCACCCCTCCTGGAATAACCGCCTGGGTGGCGAGCGTCCCGATGCTCTGCTTAAGAGCATCTGGGGCCAGCGGGATGTAGAAACCACCTTTATTCGCAAGTAACCTGATGGTGAAACTGCCTCCCCGGGGAAGTCCCCGGGGAGGGGTTTGCCGGAGAATAAATGGCTGCTTATATCCTCCGCAGGTTTATCCATCTGATCCCCACGTTCATCGGGGCTACCTTACTTTCATTCATCATCATCCAGTTGGCGCCTGGGGACTTCCTTACTCAGCGGGAGCTGGACCCTAACATCCAGCCAGAAAGCATTGCCAGGCTTCGGGCCCAGTTTGGCCTTGACCAGCCCACCTATGTTCAGTACGTGTTGTGGATGGAAAACCTGCTTAAAGGCAATCTTGGGTATTCATTCTCTTACCAGCAGGAGGTCTTTGGGCTCATCCTTCCTCGCATTCTGAACTCGCTTTACATTGTTTCAGTTGCGACCATACTGCTCTGGGTAATCGCGATCCCTGTGGGCATATACGGAGCGGTACGGCAGTACAGCGTGGGCGACCGGGTAGTCAGCTTCTTGGCCTACGTGGGGCTTGCAGTCCCAAGCTTCTTTTTGTCGCTGATTGCCATCTACATAATTTTGCAAGTGAAGTTTAAATACGGAATCCAACCTTTTCCCGTTGGTGGCATGACCTCCAGCGGCTTCGAGCAGCTTGACGCCTGGGCTAAATTTCAAGACATCGCCCGGCATCTGGTGGTGCCCGCTTTGGTGGCGGTAAGCAATGACATTGCCGGTTTTTCCCGGCTGCTTCGGGGACAAATGCTGGAGGCTTTAGGCCAGGACTACATACGTACCGCCAGGTCCAAGGGTCTTGCTGAACGTACCGTTATCTATAAGCACGCTTTGCGCAACGCTATCGTGCCCTTTATCGCGAGTATAGGCGGCTTGCTCCCGGGGCTCATCAGCGGCGCGGGTCTTGTGGAAGTTGTCATGAACTGGCCTGGGGTCACGCCTTTTTATCTGGACTCGCTGGCCAACCAAGACTTATACGTATTGTCCGGCTTTCTGAGCATTACCTTGGCACTGCTCATGCTGGGGAACCTAATCTCGGACTTTCTGTTGGCCTGGGTGGATCCCCGGATCCGCTACTACTAGGGATGCTTTATGACAGAGACTCGAGGCCAGACGCTGCGCTCCCGTTCTCAAGCCCAGGTGGTGTGGGCCCAGTTCCGCAAGCACCGCTTGGCGGTCTGGGGTGGGCGTATTTTGCTAGTTATGTACACGGTTGCCCTTTTTGCGGGTTTCTTCAGCGTTTACGACCCTAACTACTACGAGACTTCCCCGCCAAAAGGAAACCACCCACCGTCTATCGTTCACTTTCGTGACCCGGACACCGGCAAGCTTTCGCGTCCGTTTGTTTACGCAACCAAGCGAGAATTCGATGTTATAACGTTGCAACCCAAGTATTTGGAAGACCCTGCCCAGGGAAAGTTTTACATCCACTTTTTCGTGCGAACCCCAGAACAGCCTTACACTCTGTTCAAGCTCTTTAAGTCGGATTTTCGGCTCTTTGGAGTAAAAGCCCCGGGCCGACTTTTCTTGGCTGGCACCGATAACTTTGGCCGCGACCTTTGGAGCCGGCTGATGTACGGGGGCCAGGTATCGCTTTCCATTGGTATTTTTGCCAGCTTTATAGCGTTTGTGCTGGGCCTTGTTCTAGGTGGCATTGCTGGCTACTTCAGTGGCAAGCCAATAAAAATTAGCGCGCCGTTTCTGGGCAAAGGTTCGCTGCTCTGGCGGATACCCTTTACCTTGTTCTGGCTAGCTTTGGCCGGGCTCATGGCTTCTGCTATGGTGCAGTTTTGGCGCGTTACGCCTGGATTCTCGGTGGCGGATGTGGCGGTTGGATTGGTTGGGCTGGTTGGTGCCAGTTTTGCGCTGCTGGCTGCCTTTGTTCGTTTGGTGCAGCTTGACCTCGACGACCTGATCATGCGTTTGGTGGAGATTATTTCCGCCATCCCCGGGCTTTTTCTGCTGATCTCTCTTCGGGCGGTCTTCCCCACAAATATGGATGCTCTGCTGGTGTTTTATCTGGTGGTGTTTATCCTTGGGTTCATAGGCTGGGGCGGGCTTGCTCGCGTGGTACGCGGGCTGGTGCTGTCGCTCAGGGAGTTTGACTTCACCCAGGCAGCCAGGGCTTTGGGCGCCAGTGACGCACGCATTATTGGCCGCCATATTCTTCCCTCCACGGCCTCGTACATTATCGTGTCGCTCTCGCTGTCTATCCCAGGGGCAATTTTGGGAGAATCCAGCCTTTCTTTCCTGGGGCTTGGCGTACGCGAACCCTATACCAGCTGGGGGCTGCTCTTGAGCGATGCGCAGGCGGGCGGGTTTGCCTCGTTCACAGATAGGCCGTGGGTTCTGTGGCCCGGTTTTTTTATCTTTTTAGCGGTTCTCTCGTGGAACTTTTTAGGCGACGGCCTGCGCGACGCCTTCGACCCAAGGAAGCGGCACTAGCCGGGTGCTGCATGTATGATTGACTGGTTGGGTTTTAGCCTGTAGCCTAGCGGTTAGATTTCGAGGAGCATAAATGGACGAACAACGGCTTCTGGAAGTGAAAGACTTGAAGGTTCACTTCTTCACCGATGATGGCGTGGTCAAAGCGGTGGACGGGGTGTCTTTTCACATTGATAAAGGGGAGACCCTGGCGGTGGTGGGGGAGTCCGGGTCCGGCAAGAGCGTTAGCGCGCTTGCGGCTATGCGTCTAATTCCGATGCCTCCTGGCAAAATTGTGGGCGGCGAGATTCTTTTCCGGGGCAAGGACAAGCAGGCAAAAGACTTGGCCAAACTTTCCGAACCAGAGATGCGCCGGATTCGCGGCAACGACATTGCCATGATTTTCCAAGAGCCTATGACCTCGCTGAACCCGGTGTACACCATTGGTGACCAGATTGCTGAGGCAATTGTGCTGCACCAGGGAAAAAGCAAAAGGGAAGCCCTGAATCTCTCCGCTGACATGCTGGACTTGGTGGGTATCCCCGAACCCAGAAAACGCCTTTCCAATTACCCGCACCAGATGTCTGGTGGTATGCGCCAGCGCGTGATGATTGCCATGGCGCTTTCGTGCAACCCCTCGCTGCTGATTGCCGATGAACCCACTACCGCCCTAGACGTGACCATCCAGGCGCAGATCTTGGAGTTGATGAAAAAGCTGCAACAGGAAATTGGCATGTCCATTTTGTTTATTACCCACAACCTGGGTGTAGTGGCCGAAATGGCCGACCGGGTGGTGGTGATGTACGCCGGGCGCGCGGTGGAGGAGGCGGACTCAATCTCCACTTTCAAGCACCCCCTGCATCCCTACACCATGGGCCTCCTTAACTCGATTCCCCGCCTGGACAAGGCAGCTCTGCACCAGCAGCGCCTCGAGGCCATCCCTGGCAATGTGCCGAACCCGCTTTACCTGCCCTCGGGTTGCTCGTTTCATCCCAGGTGCAAGTTCATGCAGGAAGGGCGCTGCACCAGCGACATCCCGAAACTGGAAGATGCCGGCGGCGGCCACATGGTCCGTTGTGTGCGCTGGTCGGAGATCCGTGAGGAGGTGCCAGCATGAGCGCCACTTCAACCAACGGAAACGGTGCCTTGCTCGAGATTACCAACTTGAAGAAGTGGTTCCCTATACGCGGGGGCATTCTTTCTCGCGTGGTTGGGAACGTGAAAGCGGTGGATGATGTATCGTTTTTCGTAAAGAAGGGCGAGGTGTTGGGGCTGGTGGGGGAGTCCGGTTCGGGCAAGACCACTGTGGGCCGTACCCTGCTGCGCTTGATTGAACCGACCGAAGGCTCTATCAAATTCGGTGGACAAGACATCACCAACATTCCCAAGGGCCAGTTACGGCCTTTTCGCCGCAAGATGCAGATTATCTTCCAGGATCCGTTTGCCTCACTCAACCCCCGCATGACCGTTGGCGATATCATCGCCGAGCCGCTGGTCATTCACAAACTGGAAACTGGCGCCTCTGCTCGCAACGAGCGGGTAGCCGAGCTTCTCAAGATGGTGGGACTCTCACCCGATCACGTCCGCCGCTACCCCCACGAGTTCTCCGGCGGGCAGCGCCAGCGTATTGGTATAGCACGCGCTTTGGCGGTGGACCCAGAGTTTATTGTGGCGGACGAGCCGGTCTCGGCGCTGGATGTCTCGATCCAGGCCCAGGTGGTGAATCTGCTGCAGGATCTCAAGGAACAACTGGGGCTTACCCTGCTCTTTATCGCCCATGACCTGGCGGTGGTGGAGTACATTTCCGACCGGGTGGCGGTGATGTACCTGGGCAAGGTGATGGAGCTTGCGGATTCCAAGACCCTTTACGCCAACCCCAAGCACCCCTACACCGAGGCTTTGCTTTCGGCTGCCCCGGTGCCAGACCCCACGGTAAAACGCGAGCGTATTGTGCTCCAAGGCGACATCCCCAGCCCTATCAACCCGCCTTCAGGCTGCGTCTTCCGTACGCGTTGCCGCTACGCCATCAAAGAGTGTGCCGACAAGATACCTGAACTGCGCGAGATTGCCCCCGGACACTTCAAGGCCTGTATCCGCGACGACGTTCTGTAAAGCCCGAGGTTTTGGCGCTCCCGGCGCGGCTGGGAGCGCCCTATGGTTGTCGGCTTGCTGGGATCCTTGCTCGAATATGAAGAGTAAGGCCGTCCTTTTTCTTGCTCCCAAGGTCTGCCAGGGTGATTTAATGAGGCTATGAGAATAATCACCGTGTTACTACTGTGGGCGTTCTGGCTGAATAGCGTGTTTGCTCAAGAGACCGTTATCTACCGTGGCTTTGCCGAGTTCAAAAACCCTGTCACTTTGCCCCCAAACGCGTGGGCCTGGGAGCCGGGTGTAACGCTTTTCCAGAATCTGGTTCCGGGCACCCTAAGGATTTTGGGGGTCACCGAGCTTTCGCGTGGGATTGAAGCGGGGGAGACCATCGACTCCTTGCAGGCATACAAAGGACGCGCTGTTTTCTTTTACTGGGAAGGCCGGTGGCGCGAGGCCGAGGTGGTGGACCCGGGCCGGAACTTGTTCAAGTACGAGGGTAAATATCTGGTGGGGCTACCGGGAATCATTGCCTACCCGGACCTTGCGGGGTTCTCACCCACGATAGGGCCAAGGGTTGTCTTCTACTACCAAGGAAGTGGTCCGGCGGTGCTTTCCTATCTGGCGCGCGGGCTTAGTTGGAAT
The DNA here is from genome assembly GCA_023382135.1 of Deinococcus sp. Classification (GTDB taxonomy): domain Bacteria; phylum Deinococcota; class Deinococci; order Deinococcales; family Thermaceae; genus JAMCQK01. The sequence continues at coordinate 510 of JAMCQK010000114.1, read as the reverse complement.
CTTAGCTACACGTTGGAAGACGGTGATCTAGCGGGATGGGCTAGCCTCGAGAACGGCCTGGGGAAGCCCCTCAAGCTGGGCAAGACCACGCTGGTGGCAAGGGTAGTCCCGCTGGCACCGGGAGCCTATGCCCCGGTTCCCATTTCCAGCAAGGCACTGGGGCTAAGCGTCCCCCCCAGTGCGCCCGACATGGCAGAGTACCAAGCGGAGTCGGGCGGGGTGTACCGGTACAGGCTTCCCGGCGAAGTGAGCCTTCAGCCGGGCATCACCGAGCTTCCCTTTGTACGGTCTAAACTGAAGCCGAGTTACTACTGGAGCTACCAGGGAGGCTTTAATACCGCGCCTGAAATCTGGTTCGAGCGCGGATACCGCTTTAGCGCACCGGAAAATCTGGCCGGCGGCGTGGTCAGCGTCAGGGATGGCGGAGTGTTTGTGGGCCAGGCGGTCATGCAGGATACCGCCAAGGGTACGCTAGCCAAGCTTTCTTTGGGTAGGGACCCGGAGGGGCGC
>JAMCQK010000080.1 GCA_023382135.1 Deinococcus sp. | reverse complement strand
GCGGCGGCCGGAAGCGGCGCAGACGGGATTCGAACCCGCGACATTCAGCTTGGAAGGCTGACGCTCTACCAACTGAGCTACTCCCGCATCAAGCGCCCCGAAGCAGCGGCCTTGCCGGCGCTGAAAGGCGGCTATGCAGGTAAACTAGCACAATTTCACATTGACCGCTTACCCGCATGGTCGGGGAGACAGGATTCGAACCTGCGACACCCTGCTCCCAAAGCAGGTGCGCTACCGGGCTGCGCCACTCCCCGAAGGTCCCGGGCCCACCGTAAAAGATAGCATTGGAAAACTTCAAGGTCAACCAAATCTTCCTTGACACTATAGTAAGCGCCCACTAAACTCATGCTTGGCCATTGGCCTTGGGGGCCGCTAGCTCAATCGGCAGAGCAACTGACTCTTAATCAGTAGGTTACAGGTTCGATTCCTGTGCGGCCCACCACTCCAACCAGAGAAGCTTTACGTACAGCTTGCGGCCCGAATCCAAGGGGTTTGCGGTGTCTGCTTTGGGATATCCTAAGGTCTTACCACACAAGACAAGCTTGCCCGTGCCCCTTGCCTATCTATGCCCCGGGTTCAACAGTTGGCAGATGGTTGTTTGACGCTCTCGACCAACCACTTGTCTGGAATAATGTGTTTCTGTGCATCCCTCAATATTGTCGCAACAACAGAATTGGGCACCTCTTATCCGCGTAGCAAGCATTGCTGGTGTAGTGCTCTATGCGCTCTTGTCCTTAGCCTTCCAGTTGCCTGTTGTTTACCAGGCTTTCAGCTTTGTCTTTCTGATCCCCTGGGTGTTACAAGGCGGTATCAAGACGCTGCCTTGGGCAATTGCCGTTGAGATTGCAAATGATGTTTTGATTTGGCTGGCTCTTGGCAAGACTCGAGTTGGGGAAAGCTTTATGGTTGAAGAGCTGCCAGGGATAATCACCATTGTTCTGGTGGCGTATCTGAGGCATAGAGAACAAAAGAATCAAGCTTCGTTGGCCTCGGCCTTGCGCAGCATGCAGATCATCGAGCAGGGAGCCTTGGGAATTAGCTCTGCTCCCAATAGCGAAGCGCTGTCTGAGACCGCCATGGATTCCTTGGCCCAGCTCAATATCGCGGAGCACCTTGCTTTCGTGCGTTTCCACGAGGGCAAACCAATGGTTGTTAGTGGCCGGGGAGCCTTGAAGCGTTTTCACGGCCAGCAACTTCCAAGGCAGCATCTTTCTGCCCACGCCACCAGCACTGACAGCTTTGCCATGGGTTCTTATCTAGAGGGCATCCCTGAAAGCAAAAATTGGTCCAGCGCCGCGGTCCCGGTCTCGGCGCGCCAAAAACGGAGCTTGGGCGTCCTGCTAATGGCGCGCGAAGGAGACAAGCCCTTCACCTCAAAGGACAAGGCGCTAGCGAACTCCTTGGCCCGCCTGATGGGGTCCCAGCTCGGCCAGATGGAGGCTTTGCACAATTTGGAAAACGCCTACGACCATACCTTGCAGGCTCTTGGCCTAGCACTGGAGTACCGCGATTACGAAACTCAAGGCCACACCAAGCGGGTAGCTGCCTGGTCTGACCGTCTGGCGCAGGACCTGGGCGTGGACCCCATTACCCGTCGTTCGCTTCGCTGGGGGGCATTTCTTCACGATATCGGCAAGTTGGCGGTAGAAGATGGCGTGCTCAAGAAACCCGGGGTTCTAACCGAGGATGAGTTTGCCAAAATGCGCCAGCATGTGATCATCGGCTACGAAATTCTGTCTCAGATTCAGTTTCTTCCCATGGAAACCCTGCAGGTTGTCCGCCACCACCACGAAAACTGGGATGGTAGCGGCTATCCCGACGGGCTCAAGGGAGAAGCCATACCCTTGTTGGCGCGGATCTTCTCCATCGTCGACACATTTGACGCGCTCTATTCCGAAAGGCCGTATAAGAAGGCCTGGACGCCCATCCAAGTGGTGGAAGAGTTGCTCCGCTTGCGGGGCAAGAAGGTAGACCCCAACCTGGTCGATATTTTCATCAAGCGCTTGACTACCCGCGTGAAGACATGAAGGGTATCTTGCCGGAGCCGCCTTCCGAACCCCTACAAGAGCTCATTACCCGAACCCTGCCCAGGGGTGAACCCTGGGGCTATGTGTTCGCCCAGCGCTTGCTTGAGGCAAAAGTCCTGGGGGAAAAAGTTCTTAGGGAAGGGCTTTCACCGGGACTGCACGAATTGCTCCAGGGCTACTTAGCGAAACTCCGCGACCAGCTCATGCGGCTACGTCGTGAACACCCGCTCTCCGACTGCGGCGAACGCCAGCCCACGCCTGCTGAGCAGGCATCGTTGTCGGCGCTGCTCTCCGGCTCGACCCATGAACTAGAAAGCCTGTTCAAAACATGTGGATATAGCCCCTTTGCAGCTCACTCGGCTTTTTTGTTCGAAAGCCAGCTAGTTCCTATCGCTCATCCCGACCCGGTTAGCTTTGCGGAACTAGTAGGTTTTGAGAGACAGATAACCACTCTTAGAAATAACGTGGAGCGCTTCCTGAGCGGCAAGCCCTCACTGGCCACACTGTTGTATGGTGCCAGAGGATGTGGAAAATCCAGTGTGGTCAAGGCGCTCAGAACGGCTTACCAGGGCGAGGGCCTGAAACTAGTTGAGGTAATGCCCGACGGACTGGATCACCTTTCTTCGCTGATGGAAAGCCTCCGTTTTCTCCCCCAAAAGTTTGTGCTCTACTTGGATGACCTTACCGTGGATACCGGTAACCGCCGCTTCCACAAACTCAAAGCGCTTTTGGAAGGCGCGGTGTTCGCGCGCCCGGACAATGTTTTGGTGGTTGCGACTTCAAACCGCAGGAACTTGGTCCAGGAGTCCTGGTCCGACCGGCCCGAACCGGGCGCAGGCGACCCTACCGCCTGGGACACCGTACAAGACAAGTTGGCCCTGGCGGACCGTTTTGGTCTGGTGCTTACCTTCCCGCCCTTCGATCAGCAGCTCTACCTCGAGGTGGTCGCGCGCTTATTGGGCAGGCCGCTCGACGAGACTGCGCGGGAACACGCGCTTCGGTTTGCCCTGCAGGGGCGCGGATTTTCCGGCCGTACCGCCAGGCAGTTTGCCAATTGGAGCAGCTAAGGCAGTGGTTAGAGCAGCACGCCAACTGCGGTTTCTGGGTACCTCCGATTCACAGGGGGTTCCCCGCTGGTGGTGCCGTTGCGCTGTATGTGAGGAAGCCAGAACTACCAGAGCAAACGCGCGCACGCGTCCTTCGGTGGTAATCGAGGGAAGCGAGCGCATTCTGATCGACTGTGCGCCAGAACTAAGGCTTCAGTGCGTGCGCGAAGACATTGGAAATTTTGATGCTGTGCTTATTACCCACGCCCACAACGACCACATCCTTGGGCTTGGCGACCTTGGCGACCGCGCACGCTGGACACGCGAGCCCTGTCCGGTTTTTGCCCCAGCAGAGGTGCTGCCGCAGATTGCCAGCCGGTTTGAGTACATGTCCCGAGAGAAAAGTCCCTACCTTTGCCACGTGCCCACGGCCGCCCTCGAAAACACCTTTCGAGAATTTGCCGGATACCGGGCGACCCCCATCCAGGTTCCCCATGGGTTCAACGGATGGTCTTACGCATTCCGGATGGACAGCAGCAGTGGATCGTGGGGTTATATGCCCGACTGCCTTGGCCTTGAGGATCTGGAGCCGTGGCGCAACCTCGATTTGCTGGTCCTAGGAACCAGCTTTTACCGTGAGCCTGCGCCACTCGAAGGGCGCAGCGTGTATGACGTGATGGAGGCAGTAGAGCTGGTTTCCAAGCTTGGCCCAAAACGCACCCTCTTAACCCACCTTGGACACGGGGTAGACGTGCGAAGGCCCCCACCCGAGGGTATCCAGTACGCCCGCGATGGCCTAATTGTCCCACTACCTTGAACGAGATATCGGGCTAAGCGAAAATCTTCGTCTTGCGTTTTTGCTCAATGGCCGCCGCCACGAACCCAGCAAAGGGCGGAGAGGCCCGCATGGGACGGCTATTGAACTCTGGATGGGACTGTAAGCCCACAAAGAAGGGATGCCCCTTGAGCTCTATGGCTTCTACTAGCCCCTCTCCCCTGCCCTTCATTCCAGGGGTTACACCGGAAATCACCAGCCCGGCTTTCACCAAACGATCCACAAAGCCGGGGTTCACCTCGTAACGGTGGCGGTGGCGCTCGTTGGCCAGCTCCTTTCCGTAAAGCTGGTGGAGCTGGGTGCCGGGACGGACCTCCATGGGCCAGTCGCCCAGGCGCATGGTGCCGCCCAGGCCTGCCACTTCCAGCTGTTCGGGCATCAGGTCGATAACTGGATAAGAAGTATAGGGATCAAACTCGGTGGAATTAGCGCCCTCGAGGCCGGCCACTGTGCGGGCGAACTCAATAACGGCAATCTGCAAGCCAAGACAGATACCTAAATACGGAATCTTGTTCTCCCGGGCATAGCGGGCAGCCCGGATTTTACCTTCAATGCCCCGAACACCAAAACCACCAGGAACCAGGATGGCATCGGCACCCCGGAAAGCATCGGCGAGGTCGCCGTTGATCAGTCCTTCCGCGTCCACCCACTTCACCTCCACGCGGGCCTTGTTTTTGATGCCAGCGTGCTTGAGCGCTTCCAGCAGCGAAAGATACGCGTCCGGCATCTTGACGTATTTGCCCGCGATGGCTATTTTCACAACCTCGTCCGGCTGGTGCAAAACCCGGATGGCGTCTTGCCAGAAGGAAAGGTTGGGGATGACCGGCTCCAGGCCGAGCTTTTTCTCCACCGCTTTGCCCACGCCCTGCTCCTCGAGCACCAGCGGAACTTCGTACAGGTGTTCCACGTCGGGGCTGGAAAAAACCGCGCTTGGGTGAACATTGGTAAAGAGCGCCACCTTCTTGCGCATCTCCTCCGGCACCGCCTGCTCAGACCGCAAGACCAACATGTCGGGCTGAATGCCCACGCTCCGTAGGGTGGCCACCGAATGCTGGGTCGGCTTGGTCTTGAACTCTTCCGAGGTACGCAGGTAGGGGACCAGCGTGAGGTGAATGTAGAGGGTGTTGTCCTCTTCTTCGTCAAACTGAAACTGGCGGATGGCCTCGAGAAAGGGCAGGCTCTCGATATCGCCCACGGTGCCGCCGACTTCCACTACCGCAATCTCGGCGTTCTGTTCCTGGGCGGTCTTGCGGATGCGTTCTTTGATTTCGTCGGTAACGTGGGGGATCACCTGAACGGTCTGGGATAGATACTCACCCATACGCTCTTTTTGGATCACGGTGAGATAGACCTGGCCAGTAGTGAGGTTGTTGCCGCGCGCGAGATCGGTATCCAGAAAACGCTCGTAGTGGCCGATGTCGAGGTCGGTTTCCGCGCCGTCCCCAGTAACGAACACCTCGCCGTGTTCGTAGGGACGCATGGTTCCGGCATCGACGTTAACGTAGGGATCAATTTTGATGGCGGTCACGCGGTACCCGCGCCCGCGCAGAATAGCGCCCAGAGAAGACGTCAGGATGCCTTTACCCAAACCGCTGACCACACCACCGGTAACAAATATGTATTTCATTGGCATCCCCTTTCCTGGCACAAAACAAGCACCGAGCCCATAAAGGCTTACTGCACCAGGTTGTTACGGGATTTAAAGCTACCACTTTTTTCTGGAGCGTGGGTGAGACGGCGGGCACCCACTCAAGAAGCGCCTCCAGAGCCGCATTGGTGGCGCGACGAAAAGCCGATTACACTCAGTAGCACTATAGTGGCCTGATGAGCGAACACGGGGCATTCATGGCTTCTCTCGAAGTGGCGCCTGGAATCTTTCAGATCCAGGTGCCGATTCCCTACCCACTCAAATACGTGAACTGCTACCTGATCAAGGGTGAGGGAACCGCGCTGGTAGACTGCGCGCTGGACACTCAGGACACGAAGGGTAGTCTTGCTCTGCCCGCCGGGAAAGAAGTTTTGCGAGCCGCCCTTCTGGAGCACAGCCTGCGCTTTTCCGACCTGGACCAGCTAGTTATCACCCACCATCACCCGGATCATTACGGCCTTGCGGGGATCCTGGAAGCGGAAGGCGCCAAGGTATCCATGCTCGATGTGGAGCTTGAGCACGGCCATCGTTTCTGGACAGAGCCTGAGGAACACAACGCCGCAGGGCTTGCCCACTTGCAGCTTCACGGTGTGCCAGAGGAAACACTGGCAGGGCTTGCCGGGGCCATGGCAAAGACCCGCAGTTGCGTGCATCCCGCCAAGGCGCCGGTTACCCTGAAAGACGGCGACTATACCGAGCTGGCAGGCATGAAGTTCAAAGTGGTCTGGACGCCCGGACACGCCGACGGCCACGCGGTATTTTGGCGTGAACACGACAGCGTGCTCTTGGCGGGGGACCAGCTACTGGAGCGCGTCACGCCCAATATTGGCTTGTGGGCATACTCGAGGCCCAACCCCCTCGAGGACTATCTGGCCTCGTTCAAGAAAGTATCGGCGCTGGATGCTTCGCTGGCCCTCACCGGACACTACCGGCCTATCGAGAATATTCGTGAGCGTATCCGAGAGATCGAGGCACACCATCAAGAACGGCTTGCGAGCCTCGAGGGCTTACTGAAAGCCGGGCCTGCAACCTGCTGGCAGCTTTCGCTAAAGCTTTTCCCTGGTAACTACAATCTCGCCCAGCGCCGCTTTGCCTGGGCGGAAACTTTGGCGCACCTTGAGTACTTAGTCCACCAGAGCCAAGCGAAAAAAGAATTCGCCAAGAACAAGTTTCTGTACTCGCTTTAGCTCGCAAACCTCCGCTCACAAAACAATTGCCAGTCCGTCAGCGCGCGTTTCCGAGGCAGCCACCAAAGTTTCACCGTCTCGCAGGATCATCTGCCCGCGCCCAAAAAATGTGCGCGCTGCCGAAGCTTCTATGGTATGCCCGCGCTCTCGCAAGCCCGTTGTTACCTGCTCGGGCACAGAAGATTCCAGCTGCACTTCTTTTCCTTTGATCCACTGCCACCGGGGGGCATCCAGCGCCGCCTGCGGGTTCATCTCGTAATCAGCGAGGTTCACAACCACCTGTACATGCCCCTGAGGCTGCATATGGCCGCCCATCACACCAAAGGGGCCAAGCGGTTTCCCGCCCTGCGTAAGGAAGCCTGGAATGATGGTGTGGAAAGGTCTTTTGGCGGGAGCATACTGGTTCGGATGGCGGGCCTCGAGCGTAAAGCCGCTACCGCGGTTCTGAAGCGCGATACCGGTGCCATCGACCAAAACCCCCGACCCGAAGCCCATGTAGTTGGATTGGATGAACGAGACCATCAGTTCACCGTCGGCGGCACACAGGTAAACCGTGCCGCCTTTTGGGATGCCTGTCTCTGGCACAGCGGCTGCATCTCCAACGAGCTTGCGGCGCGAGGCAAGGTAGGTTTCATCGAGAAACGTGTTGGTTGAGACAGTCATGAACCTCGGGTCGGCGACATGGCGCTCCGCGTCCGCGAAAGCCAGCTTCATGGCCTCGATCTGCCAGTGAAAGCTCTCGGCGGAGTCACGCGGGAACTTGCTCAGGTCGAACCCTTGCAAAATACCCAGCGCCATCAGGGCCGCGATTCCTTGGCCGCTTGGCGGAATCTGGTAGACCTCGAGGCCCCGATACTTCAGCGATATGGGTTCCACCCAGTCCGAGCGGTGATTTTTGAGATCGTCCAGCGACAAATAGCCACCCGTATCGGCGGCAAACTGAGCCATCTGGTTGGCAAGGTTTCCACTATAAAAACTCTCGGCACCGGTGCTGGCAATTTCCCGCAGGGTTCTGGCGTGCGGATGGCTGTTCCAGATCTCACCCGTGTTGGGACCCCGGCCCAAAGGAAAAAAGACCTTCTTGAAAGGCTCAAAACACTTTCCTTCGAGAGGTTGATACACGTTGGCGGAGCGCCGCCATGCGCCGGCGGTCTCGGGTGAAACCGGAAATCCTTCTTCCGCATAGCGAATAGCGGGCGCAAATAACTGTTCGAAAGGCAGCTTGCCAAACCTGTCCGATAAGGCTCTCCAAGCCGAGGGCGCCCCAGGCACCGTGACCGGTAGCCAGCCCCGCACAGGCACTTTCCCCTCGCTGGCAAATGTGTCGTAATCAAGCGCGCTTGGGCTCATGCCGGAGGCGTTGAGCCCGTGCAAGCGCCCATCCCACACCAAGGCAAATGCGTCGCCGCCGATGCCATTGCTGGTGGGCTCAACTACGGTGAGCGCAATAGCCATTGCCAGCGCTGCATCTACCGCGTTGCCGCCGGCAAGCAACATTTCAATGCCGGCGACGCTGGCCAAAGGCTGGCTGGTGGCAACCGCACCTTTGTGTCCAAGAACCACTTTGCGCGTTGAAGGGTATGGGTACTCGGTTAAGTTCATATCAGCCACCTAATATGTCATCTGTTAAGTCTGGGATCAAACGCGTCCCGAAGCCCATCCCCGATTAAGTTGAACGCGAACACCGCCAGGAAAATGGCTACCCCAGGAAAAAGCGACATCCAAGGGGCGTAGGCCAGATAACCTCTGGCGGCGTTCAACATCGATCCCCACGAAGGCGTAGGTGGCTGCACCCCCAAACCCAAGAAAGAAAGGGTTGCCTCGGCGAGAATGGCATTGGCTGTGGAAAGGCTCGTCTGCACAATCAAGGGTCCTGCAATGTTGGGAACCAGGTGCCGGATAAGAATGCTCCAGTCTTTAGCGCCTACTGCTCGCGCTGCTTGGACGTACTCGCGTGTTTTTTCAGTAAGTACCTGGCCACGGACTATGCGCGCAAAGATCGGAAGGGTGACCACAGCAATCGCCAGCATGGTGTTCTGAAGACTTGGACCCAACACCGCGGCCAGCGCAATAGCGAGCACCAAAAAGGGAAAGGCCAGCATAGCGTCCATTAAACGCATCAGGACCCTGTCAAAATTTCCTCCATAATACCCAGCAACGAGTCCTATCGCCCCGCCAAAAACAAGGGCAACAAACACCGAGACGAGCCCTGCCGTCAAGGAGATCCTTGCTCCGAAGATTACCCGCGCGAGGACGTCGCGTCCTAGCTCATCCGTACCAAAAAGATGTTTTTGTGAAGGTGGTCTCTGTAAAGCATCAAAGTCGGTTTTCTCCGGTGAATACGGTACCATAACCGGTCCTAGAAGGGCCATCATCAACAGAAGCAACAAGACTAATAAACCAACCACCGCCAGGGGGTGAGATAGGAAACGCCGGACAGCTTTCGAACGCATCATGAGTAAGTAATCCTCGGGTCAATAGCGGCATAGAGCAGGTCCACCGTCAGATTGACGACAAAAATACAAAGGGCAGAAACCAGCACGAGCCCCTGCAGCACCGGGAAGTCCCGATTAAAGACGGCATCGACCACCAAACGGCCAAACCCGGGAATCGAAAAAATCTGTTCGCTGACTACCGCACCACCCAGCAAGCCCCCAAACTGCAACCCCATTACCGTGACTATAGGAATGGCGGCATTTCGCAGAGCATGCTTGTAGATAACCACCCGCTTGGACAGGCCCTTTGCCTGGGCGGTTCGAATGTAATCAAGGGAAAGAACCTCTAAAAGGCTATTCCTTGTCAACCGGGTAAGCCCTCCTGCTAAAGCGGAGCCCAATGTAATAGCCGGCAGCAGCATTAGGCTGAGATTCTTGCCCAAGTTCTTCCAGGGCTCTTCATAGCCAGATGGGGGTACCCACCCAAGCTTCAGGCTGAATACATAGATCAACAAGATACCCAAAAAGAAGTTTGGTATTGAAATACCCGATAGGGCAAGGGCTGTCACCCCGCCATCCCACCAGCTGCCACGGTGAAGCGCCGAGAACACGCCGGCGGGAATGGCAATGACTGTTCCAAAGAAAATCGCCAGCAGGCTTAGTTCAATTGTGGTAGGCAGCTTGTCGCCGATCAGCTTCGTGACCTGGGTATTATCGCGCAAAGAACGCCCAAGGTCAGCGAGAAGCAGGCCATAAAGCCATTCGGCATACTGTACCGGGATAGGGCGGTCCAGACCAAAACTCTTGCGAACTTCGCGCATAATTTCTGGGTCTGTTTCCTCGCCAAGCATCAGCCTGACCGGGTCGCCCGGCAAAATGCGCGTGATGGAAAAGACCAAAACGGTAACCAACAGAAGAGTAGGAATGCCTTCGAGCAAACGGCGCAGCAAAAACGGAATCATTTAACTTCTACGCTCTTGAAACGAAGAATACCGTCGGGAACAAGCGGCAGAGCCGCCAGTCTCTTGGAGGCACCGATAGTGATCTGCGGGTGGTAAACATAGATGTAAGGCAGGTCGCTCTGGATAATCTTGAGCGCCTCGGAGTAGATAGCTGCGCGCGCTTCGGCCAAACGAATGGTGCGGGCGCGGTTTAAAAGCTGGTCCACCTTGGCGTTGCAGTAGCCGGAGCTGTTCAGTGGTCCGCCACAACGCATAAAGTCATAGATGTTACCATCCGGGTCCGAGCGACCGCTCCACCCCAGCAGCGCGGCTTCGTAATCTTTTTTATCGGTCTTGTCGAGCAAGGTACCAAATTCCACCTGTTCAATCTTGATTTGTATGCCAGCTTCCGCGGCCATCGCCTGATAGACCTGGGCAAGTTGAGTCAGCACCGGCCCCGGTGCCGTGAGCAGTGTGAAGCTGAACCCTCCCGGTTTCCCGGCGTCTGCAAGCAGCTTCTTGGCTAAGGAGATGTCTTGCTTGGGTACAGCAATTTTTGGGTCGTAGCCTAAAGAACCTGGCGCGAAGGGGCCGTTGGAAGGTAAAGCGGTGCCCAAAAAGACCACTCGGTCTATGGTTTCACGGTTGATAGTTGCAGCGAAAGCGCGGCGGAGAACGGGGTTGGCAAATGCCCCTTTTGTGACGTTCAGCCACACACCCTGGTGGCCCAAGCCCGGAAAGGTGAAAAGGTTTAGATCGGGATTGCTTCTCACGCTGTTGAGGTCTTTCGGCGCAACTGGAGAGATCACGGTTGCCGCGCCTGAAAGCAGATTTGCTAGCCGGACATCGTCATCTGGAAACGGCCGGTAAATTAATTCATCAACTTTAGGCAAGCCCCGTTGCCAATAACTTTCGTTTGCTGCAAGAACAATTTTGTCTTGTCGCTTGCGCTCAACAAATTTGAAGGGGCCTGTGCCTACCGGGTTATTCCCAAAATCTTTCCCGTACTTCTGCGCCGCTGTGGGGCTTACCATCATACCCGAACGATCGGAAAGAACTGCCAAAAAGGGCGCAAATGCGCTTTTGAGGGTGACCTGAACGGTGTACTTATCAACGACCTTGACTTCCTTCACCAGGCTCAGTTCGCCTTTGCGGCGCGAACCTTCCGCAGTCATGCTGCGCTCGAGGTTAAACTTAACGGCGTTGGCGTCGAACTCGGTGCCATCGTGAAACTTGACCCCCTGCCGCAGCTTGAAAACATAGACTGTACCGCTTTCCTCCACAATCCAGCTCTGGGCCAGCATGGGGATAATTTTCAGGTCCGAACCGAGATCCACGAGCTTGTCGTAAAGCTGGTTTTGAACCTGTCGGTCCACAAGCGCGTTAGAAAACACAGGGTCCAAATTGGGTGGATCCGCATCCAGACCCACGGTGATTGTGGTCTTGGCTAGCGCCAAGCCTGCGATAAGCGATATCAACAGTACCAGTTTTTTCACAGCTTTCCTCCTTTTTTAACCTGCAAGCTAAGGGTTCCGCCAGCCGTATTGGAGACACTCTGCAAATGGTTCCTCATGGCCCTCCTGGCGCGCTCTGGGTCGCGAGCCTCTAAACACTGGAGTATTTTCACGTGTGCTTGGAGGCTTCGTTCTGGAAAAAAGCCTTTAGCTATGGAGCGGACCCGTGTTTCTCGCAGGCCATCGGTGAGCTGGGTGACGACCTCGGAAATGATACGGTTACCGGACGCTTCGGCAATAGCGCGGTGAAAGGCCATGTCGATTTCGAGCGAACGGTGAAGGTCGTTGGTGGACAGCCTCTGGTCCTCGATCAGGCTCCTCAGCTGCTTAAGCTGGGTTACCAGTGCCCGCCCGGCAGCGAGCGCTGCGGCCTCGGGTTCTATAATCCGCCGGAATTCAAACAGCTCCGCGACCAGGTTCGGATCGGATAACCTTCCCACCAAACTTCGCCCCAGGCTGTGGCTGGGCTCGGCAACCCTTGTGCCGTCACCTTGACGGACGGAAACCCAACCAGAAACTTCGAGGATTCGAAGCGCGTCGCGCACCGAAGCCCTGCTGACGCCGAAGCGCTCGGCTAAACCCCGTTCCGGTGGCAATAGGTCTCCGGGTTTCCATACTCCCTCGCGAACTAGCATCTCTATCTCGCTGGCAATTTGCTCGGGGATACGGCTTCGCTTGAGTGTGGCCACAAGTCACCGTATTGGTCTGACCATCAGTCCTTACTATCTGTACCAGAGTT
>JAMCQK010000023.1 GCA_023382135.1 Deinococcus sp. | reverse complement strand
CGGCGGCAGTTTGCAGCCGAACCGCCAAAGGAGAAAGATATGAGAAAGATTCCCCTGTTTATTGTTCTGGTAAGCCTGGTAGCTCTGGCAGCCACGATCCCGGTTTTCATCATCAACGGCAAGCAGGTCAAGCTGGACACAGTAGAGAAGGGCGGCAAGGTCTACGTGGACGCTTTGAGCTTTGCCAAGGCTTTGGGGGCTCAGGTTACCTACGACAAAGCCAAGAACCGGTTTGTCATTGTGACCACCGGTAAAGCTCCTACCGAGGTGGCGGGCACTGCTCAGCTGGCAGGGGGAGAGGGCGAGCTGGGCAAGACCTATACCCTGGGCAAGCGCGACCCGCTCAACTTCACCCTTCGGAGCGCCGAGTTCACGGTTTCGAGGGTGACCATCGGAACCACGGTCTACGCGCCCAAGGCTGGCGAGAAGCTGTTGGTTCTGCATTACACGGTGCAAAACCCGCAGAAACAGGAAGAAAATCTTTCCTGGCGCAGCTTCAAGTTCACTGCAGTGGACAGCAAGGACGTCAACCAGGTCTTTGACAGCTACGTGGCCCGCGAGGGTACCACCGAGAGCCTTGACATCTCGCTGAAACCCGCGCAAAAGATCGACGTGGTTGTCGTATGGCCGGTGCCCGCGGCAGGGGTGATTCCCAAGCTAATTGTCGAACGCGGCGGTGAAGACGCGGCGCCGGTCTTGCGTTACGACCTGCGGGGCAAGGTCAAGCCCTTGAGCGCGCCTTTTGCCGACCCGGCGGACGCTAGCGGCTCTACCGCACTGGAAGAGGTTCCGGTGAAGGCCGGGAGTTATTACCCGCTGAAAAACTTTGACCTGAAGCTGGAGACGGTCGGTTTCACCACCGACCCCATGAATAAGAAGGGGCCGGAAGGGGGCAAGCGCTACCTGGTGGCCACCATAGCCATCAAGAACGCAATTACCAGGCCGGTGGGTTATTCGTGGAGCAACTTTAAGTTTGAGTTGAAAGACGCCGATGGCGAAAAGGCTAAGTTCGACGGCTACTTGATCAAGGCTGGCCGCGACGAGCACGCCGAGGGGGAGCTGAAGCCGGGGGAAGAGTACCGTTTCAGGATCTACTTCGAGGTACCCCAGGACTTGGCCGGCCAGACGCTGTATGTGGCGGAGGGAGAGTCGAGGACTTACGCATTTGACATATCGAGCTTCAAGTAAAGACCTCAGGGGCTCAGCGAGACACAGAAGTCTCCCTGTGCTACATAGTTGAAGTGAGTTGGAGAGGCCCTGCCTCCCAACCATGCTTTGCGGCTACGGTGAAATTAGGTAACAACTCCGGGAGCGGGAGCAGGCTACCAGGCGCCCCTACTTGCGCAGTCCACAAAAAGCGGGCATCCCTCACACTTTGGGTTACGCGCTGTACAACGGTAGCGTCCATGCAAAATTAGCGCGTGGTGGACAAAGACCCATTTATCGCGCGGGAACAGGGATTCCAGGTCGTGGCTGATCTTGTCCGGGTGTGTTTCTTTGGATAGCGCCAGCCGCGACGCAAGCCGAGTAAGGTGCGTGTCCACCGCAATGGCGGGAATACCGAATGCGCTGCCGAGAACCACCTTGGCGGTCTTCATGCCCACGCCGGGAAGCTTGATTAGTTCGCGGAGATCCGAGGGCACCTCTCCGCCGTATTCATCCACCAGCTTCTTGCCGAGCAGAGAAAGATTCTTTGCTTTGGCCTTGTAAAGGCCGATGGTCTTGATGAAAGGCTCGATATTCTCGGGTTCTGATTTTGCCAGATGAAAGGCGTCCGGGTACCGCTTGAAGAGTGCGGGGGTGGCCGCGTTTACTGATTTATCGGTCGCCTGGGCCGCAAGCACGGTGGCCACCAGAAGCTCGTAGGGGCTTCGGTGCGAAAGTTCGGTGGTGGCGTGGGGAAGGGCGGCCTCGAGGGCAATTAGAATTCGTTCCGCTCGTACTCGTTTGGCCTTTTGAGACTCCTTTGAATACCCAGATTTCCTGGCCACACTAAAAGTTTACGCTGCGCCCGTTTCCGAGGGGTAGCGCAACCCCCACTGCGCGCGAATCGTATCCATCGTCTCCATCACCGCCAGGGTTTCCGATAGCGGCCATAGGTCGCTTTGCAGTTTTCCCGCGCGGATAGAGCGCATAACTTCCTCGACTTCAAACTGGTATCCCGTGCCGGAGTAAGGGGCCGGGACCGCTTGCGGCGGGCGGTTCTTGCGGTAAACCGTCAAGCGTTTGGAATGCCAAAAAAACGGGTGGATTTGAATATATCCCTTGGTCCCGTAAATAAACGCAGTCTGGGTCATCGCCGTGGTAACCGCGGTTAGAAGCGATGCGATCCGCCCGCCCGGGTAGCCAAACACCATTCCCGCCTGCTCGTCCACCCCGGTAAGGCCGATATGCGCCCGCGTGGCCACGCTTTGCGGTCTGCCAAAGACCAGGTGCGCCAGAGTAACCGGGTAGACACCAACATCCAAGAGCGAGCCCCCCGCAAGGCTCGGGTTGAGCAGCCGGTGCTCCGGCCCCACGCCTGGGTCGATGCCGAATTCGGCGCGCAGGGCACGGACTTCTCCTATTGTTCCTTTTTTCAATAGCTCAAGCAGCTTGATGGTTGCCGGGATAAAACGCATCCACATGGCCTCCATCAAAAAGAGTTTCTTGCGCCTGGCAGCCGCAATCATCTCGTGGGACTGGGCGGCGTTCAGCGCAAACGACTTCTCGCATAAGACATGCTTGCCCGCTTCCAGGGCTATCAGGGTGTTTTGGTGGTGCAGGTTATGGGGCGTGGCCACATAGACCACGTCCACATCCGGGTCGTTCACCAGGTCTTGGTAGTTGGCGTAGCGGCGCGGAATGTCAAACTGGCGCCCAAATTGTTCGGCGCTCTTTTTCTGGCGCGAGCCCACCGCAAGCAGTTCGGCGCCCTTGTGCTTCTTCAGGGTTTCCGCCAAGCTGGCGGCGATCTTCCCAGTGCTAAGAATTCCCCACCGAATCGGTTTCACACCATACCACTATAGCGACCCAGAGGGTTGCGTGCACTGCTCGAAATTGTTGCGAGCCCTGCAATCCCTAAACCAAAGCGCTCAGAAGGCCTGGGTTCGAAGCGGGCTCTCTCATTCAACATCTTTCCCGCTTGAAAATAGCGAGCGTGCCCACTGCTTTCCAACTCGACAGCAAGCCTGTTTTATTCAATAAGCCCTGGCAAACAAAATCCGCCTGCCGTACCCGTTCGGCTTGCCGCAACGGATGCACTTCCCGCTGGCTTCCGGTTCATCAAAAGGAACACAGCGGGTGGTGGCTTTGGTTTCTTCCTTGATCTGCTTCTCGCATTCTTTCTCGCCGCAGTGGAAGGCTTTGACGAATCCTTCCTCTACTTTGGCCTGGAAAGCCTGGTAGTCGTCAACCACAAAGGTGTGCGCGTCGCGGAACTCGAGGGCGCGCTGATAAAGCGCCCGGTGAAAGGACTCGATTCTGGCTGGGATCAAGGAAGAAAGCCCGTCCAGGCCCACGGTCTCTTTGCCTCCCAGGCGCGATGCCAGCACCGCGGTGCCCGCCTCGACGTCGCGGGGACCAAGTTCAATTCGGTAGGGCACGCCTTTAAGTTCCCACTCGTTGAACTTGAAGCCGGGGCTGTGCTGGTCGCGGTCGTCGAGATGCACCCGCAGCCCGGCGGACTTCAACCTTGCGGTTAGTGATTCGGCGGCGGGGACCACCTGCTCGCGCGTGTCCTGTTTGTAGATGGGGACCACCACTATCTGGATCGGAGCAAGCCTTGGAGGCATGATGAGCCCCTTGTCGTCGCCATGGGCCATCACCACCGCCCCGACTGAGCGCGTAGAGAAACCCCATGAGGTGGTGTGAACGTGTTTGGCCTCGAGGTCTTTGTCTTGAAACTTGATCTCGAACGCCTTGGCGAAATTTTGCCCCAGATAGTGGGAGGTACACGACTGCAACGATTTTCCGTCGCGCATCATGGCCTCGTAGCTGATGGTGTAGACCGCTCCGGCGAATTTCTCCGACTCGGTTTTCTTCCCTTCCCAGCCCGGAATGGCTGCGAACTCGCGGAACAGGGTGGCATAGACGCCCATCATCCGGTGTGTTTCTTCCTCGGCTTCTTCCTGGGTGGCGTGGGCGGTATGCCCTTCTTGCCACAAAAATTCAGTGGTGCGAAGGAAAGGACGCGGACGCAGCTCCCAGCGCACCACATTGCCCCACTGGTTCAGTAGTTGCGGCAGGTCGCGGTAGCTTTTAATCCAGTTGGCCCACATATGGCCGATAACGGTTTCGGAGGTCGGACGCACGGCAAAAGGTTCTTCCAGGTCTTGCCCGCCCGCGTGGGTAACTATAGCCAGCTCGGGCGCAAAACCCTCGACGTGCTCCGCTTCTTTCTGAAAAAAACTGACTGGAATGAACAGCGGGAAATAGGCGTTCTGGTGCCCGGTCTCTTTGAACATGCGGTCGAGCTCGCGCTGAATGTTTTCCCACAGCGCAAACCCGTAGGGCTTGATTACCATGGTGCCGCGTACCGGGCCGTAATCCACCATATCGGCCCTTTGGATGGCCTCGAGGTACCACTCGCTAAAATCCTGGGCTTGGGGGGTAAGGCCTTTGTCCTTTGCCATATCCAGACATGATACCCGCGAACACCCCTGCTTTAGTGGCAGCTTCCCGTCTGCCCTTCGATAAAAGCACCTCTGCCGAATCGCTTTTTCACCGCATCCATCAAGCAATCCCTTTGGCCGAATATCCGGAGCGGAACAAAAGTATTGAACGGTAGAATTACTGTTATGGATATTCTTCCCGTCATTGAAGAGCTTTCTCAACCAACCCCATCCAAGATTCTCTTGGTGGTTCTGGACGGTGTCGGAGGCTTGCCCAAAGAGCCCGGTGGCCCCACCGAGCTTGCAGCCGCTAAAACACCGAACCTGGACGCACTAGCGAAAAAGTCTGCGTTGGGCCTGCTCACACCGGTCTATCCTGGTCTCGCGCCGGGAAGCGGGCCTGGGCATCTCTCGCTTTTCGGCTACGACCCTTTCAAGTACGTGGTGGGGCGCGGGGCGCTGTCGGCTATTGGCATCGGGGCCACCTTCCAAGATGGCGATGTTGCGATCCGGGGGAACTTCGCCTCGTTTGATACCAGCGGACTGGTGGTTGACCGCCGTGCCGGCAGACCCAGCAACGAGGAGAACGAGCGTATTATCGGCAAGCTGAAAGCCGAGATTCAGAAGATTGAGGAAATAAGCATTGCGCTCTATACCGAAAGCGAGCACCGCTTCGTGGTAGTGCTGTCGGGTCCAGGGCTAAACGGCAAGGTGGCCGACACCGATCCACAGAAAACTGGTGTGGCCCCGCTTTCCGCCCGTGCGCATGACGCGGGCGATGCCGGTAGCGAGAAGACCGCCCGCATCCTTAACGAGCTTTCCAAGCGCATTCGCGAAATACTCAAGGACGAACCGAAAATCAACGGCGCGTTATTCCGGGGCATCTCCGAGCGGCCCAGGTTCCCCCGGATGCAGCAGGCGTACAAGCTCAAACCCGCTTGTATCGCCAACTACCCCATGTACAAAGGCGTTGCAAGTTTAGTAGGAATGGAGGTGCTGCCCGGCGTGGAGTCCCTGAGCAAGCGCTGGGCTGAGTTTGATTTCTTTTACTTTCACTTCAAAAAAACCGATTCAACCGCCGAGGACGGCAAGTTTGACGAGAAAGTTAGGTTTATTGAGCAGTTTGATAGCTGGCTGCCGGACTTCTTAGCGCTGAAACCGGATGTGCTTTGCATCACGGGCGACCACTCGACGCCTTCGGTAATGAAAATGCACTCCTGGCACCCGGTGCCGGTACTACTCTCCGGGCCCAACCTAAGGAATGACGCTGCGGAGCGTTTTACCGAGGACCATGCCCTAAAGGGATCGCTTGGACAACTCCGCGGCGTGGAGCTTATGCCGCTACTCTTGGCACATGCGGGCAAGCTGCAAAAATACGGGGCTTAGGTATCTCCAGGGTGAGTTTGACCATTCGGTCAAACTCACCCGGCCAGAGGGAGCAAGGAACACGGTATGGCTTTTCAAGCCTTTCGACAAACTTAGGCTGGAGATACTCAGTCTCCAGTAGCGGGAGGAGCGGGCGCTTGTTCGCCTGGGGTGCTAGGCGCGGTTGAGCCAGATGGGCCAGCCTCTTGGGGGTTGGCGGTCGTGGGCGGCTCTGGCTTGGGCTCCTCTCCCACCAGATAAACTTCTGCCCACGGTTTGTACTTGCTGGCAAGCGTATCGCTCTTTACCCGGCCGTCGGCAAACTTGACCGTGCGAACCACCGTGACGTTGGCGCCATCGGCGCGGAAGTCTATTTGTTTTTGCTTTCCGGGGGGCAGATCGGTGGTGGGAATGTAGCGCGTGGGCGGCGCCGGAATGCGATTGGTGATTACGGGCGAGGTCCAGTTTGCTGAACGGTCCTTGGTGCCGAAGAAGCGGAACGTCAGGCTGTGGCCACGCACCCGGGTAAGCACCAGGATATGGCCGGGGGTATCGTTTTTGAATTTCAGGTCCTGCCAGGGCAGGAAAACCGCAGCATCGAGGCCGGTGGGACGGTAATAGCCAACCTGGTAGCTGTGCGGCTTGCGTTCAAGGATGGGAAGTCCGGCAAAGTAGGCGGCGCGGAACATGGTGGTGGAGACCTGGCAGAGCCCGCCGCCCACACCCTTTTCGGTTTTATCGCCGACGATCACGAAGGCGTCTTTGTAGCCGGCTTGTTCCGAGATTTCGCCCACGGCTTTGGCAAACGAAAAGACCTGGCCCTGTGGAATAAAGATGCCGTTGAGCTTGCTGGAAGCGAGTGTCAGGTTGAAGATACGCTCGGGGGTCGAGCCAAAGAAGGTGGTAGTGGCTTCGGAGATAAGCTCGCGTACGCCGATACCGTAGAAGTAAGCCACGCCTCTGTCGGAAGCCGTGTAGACGGTGGGAAGCACAAACTGAGACTTACCGGAAGCCAGCGCGTTCATATAGGCGGCCTTGGCTAGATCAAGGTTGATGCTGTAACCCGGCCGTTCAATGGCCACCCAGCCGCGGTCCCGGAAATACCCCCAGCGCGCGGGTGCGGGCTGGCGCGAAAGTTCTTTTATAAGTGGTTCAACCAGGCCGACTCCGCCAACGGGATAACTTTTAGTGCCGATGTATTCTTTGATTTCACCCTTCTCAAGCGCCCATTCTTTAACCACCAAAAC
This sequence comes from Deinococcus sp., assembly GCA_023382135.1. Lineage (GTDB taxonomy): Bacteria > Deinococcota > Deinococci > Deinococcales > Thermaceae > JAMCQK01. Next base: position 5,517 of record JAMCQK010000023.1, on the reverse strand, counting down.
AGCTCTGGGGCCAGCCAGGGCGGACCCGAAAAGCGCGAGCGCAGAAAGTGCCATGAAAAAGCGCATCTTCTAAGATTATCTTGGTTTTTTGGAACCGGCGGTGTGTTTGAGCGCACTTACAGTTTTGTTCCGGGCGTGAGTTTTGGCGCCCTTGGGCTTTTTACCACACTGGTTAAAGGCCTTGGAGCTTGCTCCCGCCTGTCCCGGCCACGCCGGGAAAAAGCGGCCTGTTATCCTGGAGCAAGCTCCCCGCCCGGGCCTAGCTCCGGGTAGGGCCTGTTCTCTTTCTGGCATATCTCGGCTACTTCCGGGTAGGCCCATTCAAACAGAATCCGCCGGTAGTTCTGGGCCTCGAGCCGGGAGGCCTGGTACATACCCGCTTTGAGCCTCTGGCGCTGAGCCTCGAACAGAATGACCGCCGCCGCCACCGAAACGTTGAGCGACTGCACCATGCCCATCATGGGAATAACGATGTGCCCGTCGGCAAGCAACGCAGCCTGCTCGCTTACGCCCCACTTCTCCGCTCCAAGCAAAATGCAACTGGGCTTGGTGTAGTCAAGCTCGCGGTAATCCAGCGCCTGCTCCGACAGATGCGCCGCGTAGATTTTGAACCCCGAGGCGCGCAGATTGTGAAAAGCGGTGGCAACGTCCCGGTGGACCTGGAGGAACATCCATTTGTGGCTTCCACCAGAGGTGTCATGGTAAGTCGGCAGGTGGCGCCCGGAGGCAACCGCGTGGGCCTCGAGGACGCCCACCGCATCACAGGTACGCAAAATGGCGGAAAGGTTGTGGGGCTTGTGAACCTGCTCCAGTAGAACCGTAAGGTCCGGCTGGCGGCGGGAAAGCACCTCATTCAACCGCTTGAATCGTTCGGGGGTCACAGTCTTCCATTGTATTTCGTACCGGCCCCCTCAGCGGGAGAAGGTGGTGAGCAGGTGGCTTCCATCTTCCCTGGGGGAAGGTGAGGGTGAGGGCGCTATCAAATCTGTGCAGTCTCAAACAGCCTATCAGGCAGTTTTGTACCCTTAAGCCGTGAACTACTTTGCCCACCGGTCCGCCGCAGAACGGTACGCCAAAGCAAGACCCTACTTTCACCCCTTGGTACTGGAGAAAATTGCCGCGCGTTATCCCTCGCGCCTACCCTTTGATAAGGCCCTGGATGTGGGCTGTGGAACTGGAAATTCCACCAAGGCCTTGCTGGTTGTTGCAAACAATGTTACTGGTACTGATATCTCGGACGAGATGCTCGCGTTTGCAGAGCCTCACCCACGCATACGCTATTTGAACGCACCCGCCGAGGCGCTTCCATTTGCCAATGCTCATTTTGGCCTAATAACCACATGCATGGCGTTTCATTGGTTCGACCAGGGGAAATTTCTGGCCGAGGCAAGGCGGGTGGTTAGAGCAGATGGTTTATTGGTGATTTACGGTCACGGGTTTACAGGTGAGATGGCGGGAAACCCAAAGTTTGCTGAGTGGAACAGCGAATACTTGCTGCGCTACCCGGCTCCGCCAAGGCCACCGGCGTTCGTGGAGGTTCCGGCAAATTCCGGCTTCATAGAGAAGGAACCGGAGCGCTTTCAGCACCAGCTTGAGCTTTCGCCGCGGACGCTGGCCGAATATTTGCTCACGCAGTCCAATGTGATTAATCGAGTAGAGCAGGGGGAGGCAGGGCTCGAGTCCACAATGGACTGGATACTCACCTCGGTTACCCCGCTCTTTCCCGGACCCGCCGCCCGGTTCCACTTCCACGGCCACATACGGTACTTCGAGCCCGCACAATAGTCCCGGTCCCAATTAAGGAATCCCCGGGCCGCACGATGCCGGCCCCGCAAGCAGGCAAAACTCACTGCTCTTTTTCCGTCCTCGCCCTGGGCCAGTCCGAAGCCGTATCCAGCGCGGCCACTTCCTCAGCCGAAAGCACTAATGTTGCAGCCGGCAGTAGGTCTTGAAGCTGCTTCACCGAGTTGGCGCCCACAATCGGCGCGGTCATCATGGGCCTCGAGAGCAGCCACGCGAGCGCAACCGCAGCTACCGTAGTTCCTTTAGACGAGGCAATTTCCTTCAGCTTGTCAAGGGTAGCAAAGTTCTGATCATTAAACTTGCTGCCCGCAATGCCCTGCGCACGCACGCTATCCGGCAGCGGCTGGCCTTTTTGGTACTTACCCGTTAGAAAACCACCAGCCAAGGGGCTATAGGGGATAATCCCGATGCCATAGTTCTCGCAAACCCGCGCGATCTCGCGCTCGAAGTTAGCGCGGGTAGGCTGGGCGATACTGTATTCCGGCTGGATGGATACGAACGATTCAAACCCGTGCTTGTCCGAAGCCCAAAGGGCCTGCATCAGCCGCCAAGCCGAAAAGTTGGAACAGCCAATGTAGCGCACGTAGCCTTTTCGCACTAAGTCTGTGAAGGCCGAAAGGCTTTCCTCAATTGGTGTTTCTGGGTCAATCCAGTGCATCTGATAAAGGTCAATGTGGTCCACCTGCAACCGGCGCAGCGAATCCTCGCAGGCTTTCATGATCCAGCGGCGCGAGAGTCCTTCGCGCTGGAGCGGGTGCGTTTTGCCTTCAACGCCGTTGACGCCCATCGGTCCGCGCACTTTGGTGGCCACCAGCACGCGATCGCGGTTTTTGCGCGACTTTATCCAGCGGCCAATTATTTCTTCGGAAACGCCCCCCGGATTCGGCGGCGACCACATGGAGTAGATGTCGGCGGTGTCAATCAGGTTGCCGCCGCCCTCCACAAAAGCGTCCATAACCTGCTGCGCGGTGTTCTCGTCCGCCGTCCAGCCAAACTGCATGCTGCCAAGCGCAATGGGGTAAACCTTGAGGCCGCTGCTGCCTAGTCTGCGATAGCTCATATAGAGATTGTACGACTTTGCCAAAAAACTAATACCCATGCCCCCTTGCTAAGGAGTGGGGCCCGAAGGGCTGGTGATTTTTTTGCCCGGCGCGTCCCTTAGGACTGTGCTTTTGGTTGCTCCAAAACGTCCGCCAACGCTTCACCAACAAGCTCGATGGCCAGGTCCGCTTCTTCTTTGCTGATGATAAGCGGCGGAGCAAGCCGCATGGCGCTGGTGCCCGCGCCAAGGACCATCAGGCCTTTCTGGTAGCAACGTTTGACCAGGGCGTCGCGCAGGGCGGGGTCTTCCTCTTTAGTGATTGGATCCTTGACGGCCTCGAGGCCTACCATCAACCCCCTGCCGCGCACCTCGCCAATTCGCGGGAAGCGTTTTTGCAACTGCTTTAGCCGCTCAATAAAGTAGCTTCCTATATCCGCTGCGTTTTGCATCACGCCTTCCTCGAGCAGGTCAAGCGTGGCGTGTGCAGCGGCGGCGGCCACCGTGTTGCCGCCGAACGTGGTCCCGTGCGAGCCCGGCTCCCAGGTGGAAAGTTCTTCCTTGAAAAGCACCGCGCTGATCGGGAAGCCGGAAGCCAGACCCTTGGCGAGCACCACTACATCGGGCTTAACGCCCTCGTGCTCCATCGCAAAGAATTTACCGGTCCGCCCCACACCGGTCTGTACCTCGTCCGCCACCAGCAAAATCCCATGCTTCTCGGTAAGCTTGCGCAGTGCAGGCAAAAAGCCTTTGGGCGGAACAATATAACCCCCTTCACCCTGAATGGGTTCGATATACACGGCGCCCACCTCCTCGGGCGGAAGGATGGTTTTGAACAGGTGCTCGAGGTAATCCAGAACCGCGTCACCCACCGTCTCGGCGGTAGCGCCGAATATCGGGCGGTAGGGGTTCGGGAAGGGAATATGGGTCACGCCGGCGATCAGTGGCCCAAAGCCTTTCTTGTACTTGGCGTTAGACGCGGTGAGCGAAAGCCCAAAGGACGAACGCCCGTGGAAACCGCCGGTAAAGGCGATGCTGTAAGGACGCTTGCTGTGGTAGCGCACCAGCTTCATGACAGCTTCCATGCCCTCGGTGCCGGAGTTGCCAAAAAATACCCGGTAGCCGCCACCCAGTTTTTCGTTCAAACGTTCAGCCAGGCGAATCTGCGGTTCCTGCGGGAAGATTGCGTAACACAGGTGAACCAGTTTTTCGGTCTGCTGTTTTACGGCCTCGACAATCCGCGGATGCGCGTAGCCGGTGGTGTTGACCGCAATGCCCGCCATCAGGTCCAGAAAGCAGTTTCCGTCCACATCCCAGACAAAAACTCCTTGGCCATGGTCGGCAAGTATTGGATAACCCCGCGTGTTTGATGTTGAGGAGACTTTCTGGTCGCGCTCGAACAGCGCCCTGGCTTTCGGCCCCGGAAATGGCATTTTGACAAAAGGTTTCATAGGCGCTCCACCATATTCGCCACCTCAAAAGCGGCCCTGGGCGAGATGTAGCCGGTATCCATCTGCGCGAGTTGCAGCCTGCCCGACACGTCGTCGTTCACTCCGTGCCAGTAGGTGTAGCCGTCCAGAACCCAGATACCCGATTCGCGGGTGCCGTTGCCGGAAGCTTTCACCCCGCCAAAAGGCATGTGGGCCTCGGCGCCGGTGGTGGAGTTGTTGATGCTGGTCATGCCCGCCTGGATGTTCTCCTTGAACAGGTGCGCCCACAGGCGGTTGTTGGTGTAGATAGCGCTTGAGAGACCATACTCCACTGCGTTCGCCACGCGGATGGCTTCCTCGATGCCGTTCACTTTGACCAGGTTGATGGTAGGGCCAAAGACTTCGTTTTGGAAAATTTTCATGCCGGGCTTGACACCGTCCCACACCGTAGGCCAGCCAAAGAAGCCGGTTTCAGGGTCGCCTTGGAAACCTTGGGGCCGGTTATCGCGGGTAATGCGTCCTTTGCCGTAGAGCAAGGTTGCTCCGTCGGTTTTGCCCCAGTCATAGTGGTTGAGCCAGTTTTGGTAGAAGCGCTCGTTGATGAAGGGGCCGTAGAGGACTTCTGGGTAGACGTTGGGATCGCCAATAGTGATAGCCTTTACGCGCTCGAGGAACTGGGATTTGAACGCATCGTAGATGGGTTCGTCCAAAATGATGTTGCCCGCCGAAGTGCAGCGCTGGCCGCCGGTTCCAAAGGCGGCCCAAAGCGCGCCGCCGAGGGCGTTGTCTAAATCCGCATCGCGCATTACGACCAGCGGGTTCTTGCCACCGAGTTCCAGCGTGGGGTGCGTCAGGTTCCGGCCCGCAACCTCTCCTATCCAGCGGCCTACAGCAGTGGAACCAGTGAAAGCAATTTTGTTCAAGAGCTTCTCGTCCAGCATTTCAGCCAGATATTGTCCGGCTGCTTCTTTGCCGCCACCAAAAACAACGTTGAGCGCTCCCGCGGGAAGACCGGCTTCTTCAATCAGCTTGGCAAAGGCGTAAGCAGTGGCCGGGGCGTCCTCCGAGGGTTTCCAGACAATGGTGTTGCCGGTGAGCAGCGCCGGGATGATTTTCCAAGACGGGACCGCCACCGGAAAGTTTCCGGCGGTGATGATACCAACAACGCCAACAGGCCTGCGGTAGGTCATCAGGTCTTTGTTCCGCATTTCGGAGGGGATTGTCTGGCTGAAATGCTGGACGAGA
>JAMCQK010000160.1:922-2541 GCA_023382135.1 Deinococcus sp. | reverse complement strand
GCTTTACGGAAGACGGCGGAACTGCTGGCAGGGGAGTGGGCGGGCCTCGAGGCCGCCAACCGCCAAGACCTTCAACTTGCCGAGGCCGCCGGCCTTTCCAAAGCCAAATTAGACCGCCTGAAGCTTACGCCGGGGGTCCGCGACGACCTGGTCGCCGGCCTGCTGCAGGTGGCCACTATGCCAGACCCCATCGGTGAAATTGAGAACCTGCAGGTCCGCCAGAGCGGCCTGCAAGTGGGCCGGATGCGGGTTCCGCTGGGCGTCATCGGCTTCATTTACGAATCGCGCCCGGGCGCCACGCTGGAGGCCAGCGCGCTGGCGCTCAAGGCGGGGAACGCCATTCTGCTGCGCGGCGGAAAAGAAGCCTTCAATACCAACCAGGCGCTGGTGGCCATTATGCGGCGCGTCTTGGCCAGTGCTGGATTACCGCAAGACGCCGTGCAGCTGCTTCCCACCACCGACCGCGGCGCCATTCTTGAGATGTGCCACGCTGCCGAGTCCATAGACTTGCTCATTCCCAGGGGCGGCGAGGAGCTGGTTACCCTTGTCCAGCGCGAAGCCCGCATGCCGGTGCTGGCCCACGCCAAGGGCGTGAACCACTTATATGTGGACCAGGGCGCCGGCCTCGAGGCCGCGGTGAACCTGGCAGTGAACGGCAAAGCCCAGAGGCCCTCGGTGTGCAACGCGCTGGAAAAAGTATTGGTGCATGAAGCCGAAGCGAAAACCTTCTTGCCCGGCCTCGAGGCCGCCATGCGCCAAGCCGGCGTCGAACTCCGGGGTTGCGAGAAAACCCGCGCCTGCCTGCCCAACATTGCCGCCGCAACCGAAGCCGACTGGGACACCGAGTATCTGGACCTGATCCTCACCGTCAAAATAGTGGGCTCGCTGGAAGAGGCCCTCGAACACATTGCCCTGCACGGCTCCCACCATACCGAGGTCATTGTTACCAATAACCACGCCCATGCCATGCGTTTCCTGCGCGAGGTAGACGCCTCGCTGGTTTTAGTAAACGCCTCGCCCCGCTTCAACGATGGCTTTCAGCTTGGCCTGGGGGCCGAGATTGGCATCAGCACCTCCAAGCTTCACGCCTACGGCCCCATGGGAGTGAAAGAGCTTACCGCCACCAAGTGGGTAGCTTTGGGCAGCGGGCAGATCCGCGAATAGCCACCGTGTTTTAGCGCCGTGCGCTTGCGGTAATCAAAGCCCGCTCGTGTGCGGTGCCGGTACGCTCACGGTCCATGTACGGGTAATCGGCCAAGACGTTCACGGCAGCACAACAAAACCCCACAACCCCGCTACGATTTTCTCAGCCTAAATTCGGTGGTCCCGGCGGTGCGACAATGCGGTAGCATCTGAACAGATATGCCCGCAGTCTTGGCCTTTGTCCGGCGCCTGTACAGCATTTACTCGCGGTCCCACATTCCCTTTTTTGCCGCCGCTCTGGCCTACTACGCCATCTTCAGCCTGATGCCGGTTCTCTTCTTGCTGGGGGGCGTGTTTGGTTTTGCCCTCTCGGGGAAACCGGACTTGCAACAAGCTTTTGTGCAGCGCCTCACCGAGTTCGCCCTGGCCTTGTTTCCGGCCCAGCCGGACTTGGCCACGGGCAGCGTAAAGTTTTT
>JAMCQK010000160.1:0-843 GCA_023382135.1 Deinococcus sp. | reverse complement strand
ATTTTGCTTTGGAGTTCCAGCGGCTTTTTTACCGCGCTCTCTTATGCGCTCAGCGTCATTTTTGGGCGGGTCTCGGTTTTACGGGGCCGCATTGCCGGGCTGCTCTCGCCGGTTCTCCTGGGCCTGGGCCTTATTCTGCTCTCGCTCCTGGGGGTCAGCCTTTCTTTTTGGGTCCGCTATCTGCCCCCGGAACTCGCGGGTATGCGGGGCGCTCTCAAGCAGGCCCTGCCTCTGGCCGGTGGTTTTGCCCTGTTTTTTCTTACCTACAGGTTTCTGCCCCAGACCCGCCCTTCCACCCTTCATACCTTGATTGCCGCCATGCTGGCCGCGCTGGCTTGGGAGGGCATGCGGATTGGCCTGCCCGAGCTGCTGCCCAGATCGCAGTACGAGCTCCTCTACGGGCCGCTGGCGGGCGTTCTCTTGGGTCTCTTGGGTTTTTACCTCACCATGTGGATTCTGCTCATGGGCGCGGTGGTCGCCAAGGCCCTGGGTGAAAAACATGAAGTAAAACAGCGGCATATTGCCTAAGCTCCAAGTTCCCAGGCTCTAGTATTTAGCACGTGTTTCGACTGCGATTTCAAACAAGAAACCCCCGGCCACAGACCAGGGGTTTTCAAGTTTTGGTCGGGGTGGCGGGATTTGAACCCACGACCACACGCACCCCAAGCGTGTGCGCTACCAGGCTGCGCTACACCCCGTTTTTGCGGGAAGCGAAGGCATTCCTCGCGTCCAACAGTTTACTTTGCGACCGGTGGAGCGTCAAATGCGGCTGGTCTTTGCTTGACCCCGTTCACTGGGTTGGCTATATTGATGAACGCTGGGAATGGGCGATTAGCTCAGCTG
>JAMCQK010000179.1 GCA_023382135.1 Deinococcus sp. | reverse complement strand
GCGGGGCGCGTGGTGCTGGAAGAGGGCGTGGAAGTCGGGGCCAATACGGTTATCGAACGCAGCCTGGCGGGCGAGACGCGCGTTGGGGCTTTCAGCAAAATCGGCGGGCTCTGCTACATTGCCCACAACTGCACCATAGGCAAAGGCGTGGTGATGGCGGGCAACAACAGCCTTGCGGGCAGCGTGACCGTTGGCGACGGCGTGATGTTTGGCGGCGCTTCGGGGGTATCGGATCATCTGAAGATTGGGCCGGGGGCGCGCATCGCCGCCGCCAGTATTGTGACCAAAGATGTTCCGGCGGGTGAGGCCTGGGTGGGGCTTACTCCGGCGCGGCCCGCGCGCGAACACTGGAGAAGGCTAGCCCTGTTGGACTGGCTCGGCGGGGTGGAAAGGAAGCTCAAGCTGCTGATGGGCAAGAACCATGATTGAGGTCCGGGGACAAGGCCTGCATTCGGGGCGCGACGCCTTGGTGCGTTTGCACCCTTCCGAAGGTCCGGTCCGCTTCCGTGTTTCTGGACAAGAGTTCAGGCCGCTTGCCTCCATGGTTCAGGACACCACCCGTTGCACCGTGATCGGGAGCAAGGGCCTGCGGGTTGCCACCGTTGAACACCTGTTGGCGGCGCTGTTTTTGAAAAATTTCTGGTACGGCCTGGTGGTTGAAGTAGAGGGGCCGGAGCTACCGATACTCGACGGCAGCGCGCAAGAGTGGCTGGCTTTGCTCGAGCGGTTTCAGCCGCAGCCGGTAACACTGGTTGGTTTGGGTGAACCGGTGCGTATCGCCAAGAACGGCGGCGAGGTGAGCGCCGAGCCGGCGGATGAATTTACTCTGGCCGTAACCGTTGCTTTTCCGCATCCCAAAATTGGCTACCAGAGTTTTGCCAGCCCGCCGGAGACGCTCTCCTCGGTTGCGACGGCGCGCACCTTTGGCTTTCTGAAAGACCTCGAGGCCCTCAGGTCCCAAGGGCTGGCCCACGGGGCTTCGCTGGACAACACCCTGGTATTCAGCGAGAACAGTTTTTTGAACCCTCCGCGTTTTCCGGACGAACCGGTCCGGCACAAAGCGCTGGACTTTCTGGGAGACCTGTACCTGGCGGGCGCGCCCTTCGCCGGCCGCTTCACGGTGCACCGGGGCTCGCACCGGCTGCATCTGGAGCTGGCCAAGGTTTTGGAGCTTCGGGCAGGGGAGCGCCTTGCTTCCAAGGCTGGGTAACTGACGGGCCGTGAACGGGCCTCAGCCGAAGGCTGTGGTATTAATAGGACAGTTTTTAGAAGTGTGGGCGGGTCAGCCTTGCGTAAAGCCGAAACGGTATCCGAACTCAAAGTTGGGGTGGTGGGCGTGGGTGTGATGGGCAGCTACCACGCCCAGGTCTACGCCGGGCTTCCGGGGGTGGAGCTCGTTGGAGTCGCCGACCCCGATCCAGAGCGCAGGGAGGAGATTGAGCAGGACCTCGAGGTCCGCAGCTACTCCCGTGCGGAGGAGCTCTTGGGCAAGGTGCAGGCGGTCTCCATTGCTTCGCCCACCTCGCTCCACTACGCCCAGGCCCGCATGTTCCTGGAAGCAGGCGTTCACGTGCTGGTGGAAAAACCCATGACCGCTTCGCTCCCGGAAGCGTACGAGATAGTCCAGCTTTCCGAGCGCCAAGGCTTGGTGCTGCAAGTGGGACACATCATGCGCTTTTACCGCGCGGTGGCCGAACTTCCCCGGCTCGTCCACCAGCCCTGGGTGCTCGAGGCCAGGCGCGTGGGGAACAACCGGCGCATCCGCGATATCGGCGTGATCCTCGACCTGATGATTCACGACCTGGACCTTGTGCTGCTTTTGCTGCGCGAACGCCCCAGCCGCTACAGCGTCTTCGGGCGCACGCTGGACGGGCTCGATGAGTACGCACACGCGGTGCTCGAGTTTCCCTCCGGCGCCCGCGCGGTGCTTACCGCCAGCCGGGTCTCGCCGGAGCCGGAGCGCTCTTTTACCATCACCCAGGCGGGGGAAGTTATCCGGCTGGACTTCAGCAACGGCCCTTTTACCGAGATCTCGGTTCATAAGACCGCCAACGGACTGGTCCCGGCGGCAAGCGAGACGTCGAACGAGGTTCGCGTCGAGCGAAGCAGCCTGCACAATGACAATCCCCTCAGGCGCCAGCTCAAGCACTTCGTAGACCGGATTGTAAAGGGCGATCCGGCCGCGGTCACGCTGGAAGACGATATCCTCACGCTGGAACTGGCGCTCGAGCTGACCCGCTCCCTCAAGCCGGCTATGGTCCACTAGCCAGCCTTTGCGCTCCAGTGAAGTAAACTGCCTTCAGGCTCGCCTGACGCCAAAGGTTTTATGGAAATTACCGGTATCCTCAAACTGCTCCCGCACCGCTACCCTTTCTTGCTGATTGACCGTGTGCTCGAGGCCGACAGCAAGCACTTCAAGGTGCTCAAGAACGTGACCTTCAACGAGCCCCACTTTCAGGGGCATTTTCCGGGGTACCCCATCATGCCTGGGGTGCTGATTATCGAGGCCATGGCCCAGGCCTCGGTGGTGGTGGTGGCGAACCAGC
>JAMCQK010000178.1 GCA_023382135.1 Deinococcus sp. | reverse complement strand
CGGAGCTGACGAACCAGGCGGCCGACGCGCCCCATCTTCCGGCCCTGTTGGACGAGCTGCTGGCCAACACGGGACGGGCACCGAGGGAAGTCTCGGCCGATGCGGGGTACTGGAGCGAAGACAACCTCTGTGCGATTGCGGCTGTGCAAAGCGAGGCGTTCATTCCCCCGGACAAAGTGAAACACAGCGAGTGGCGCAACCCGCGGCCGATACGCGGGCGCATTCCCAAGAGGGCGACACCGGCGGACCGGATGCGCCGTAAGCTGCGGACCAAGCGGGGCAGGGAGCGCTACAAGCTCCGGTTCACCACGGCCGAGTCGGTCTTCGGGCAGATCAAGGAGGGTCGGGGGCTCCGCCGGTTGCTCCACCGGGGCCTGGAGAAGGTGCGGGCCATGTGGAGATTCGAGATTGCAGTGCACAACCTGTTGAAGATCTACCGATCCGGGAAGTGGACGGTGGCACCGGGATAGGGTTTTCGCCCGATCCCGGGCCTTTATAGCACCTACTGCCACGCCGTTCACCCCCCGGTTTCTCTCAGGAATCATCCATCAGCTTTATGGAGCTATACCCACACGGGCTGCTAGTGGCGATTCGGTGGAGCTAGAAGCTTACAGTATTGGAGGGGCTCTGTATGCCTGAGGTAAAACTGACGACTTTCGTTGACTTTGTAATTGCCTCCGGTACGCCCAGAATTACTTGTATTCGAAAAGCCAAGCGTCTTTACAGCCAGGATTACAAACCGGCTTTTGACTACTGGAGACTACTACGCAATCAACTTGTAGAAATGCACGAGCAAAACTTGGGAAAACAACATCTTGATGACGTAGTTAACGAGCTTAACGACTCCAGAAAAGTGGAAGCGTACCAAAAGTGCATCCAAACTTATAAACGATGGATGGGACGTAAACAACTTGCGTGGATGGGCTGCTCGACAGCAGACTGGAAGAGCGGGCATCTGAAGGTTCGCGTCAACCCTGAACTTGGGTTACAAATTAATAACTCGCCCTATATAATAAAGCTCTATTTTCGAGCTAAAGAACCTTCTAAAGGGCGGCTCGCAACCATGCTATACCTCATGGAAACGACCCTTTTGAAGCAATCGCCCCATGTAACTCCCGCGATTCTTGATGTTCATAGGGGGCGACTTATTAAGCCCACCAGTGCAGTTCAGGGGATCGATGTTTTACTCGAAGCAGAAGCAGCAGCCTTTGTCATGATGTGGGATCAGACATAGAAACATTTTAGTACACCTCGTTGAGGTCGGATAACGCTTTAAGGTTTAAGCAACAAGTACAATCCGGGGGGAAATGTGTGCATTTTTATTATCTAGATGAATCTGGTTGTACAGGCACCGAATTATTAGATAGCCAACAGCCGATCTTCGTACTAGGTGGTGTGAGTATCCGAGACGAAGGTTGGAATGCTACACAAGAGGCGTTAAGGGAAAGGATCACAGCGTATTTTGGGGGAACAATTCCCGATGAATTCGAATTGCATGCTGAGGAATTACTCTCTCCAAATGGGGATGGTCCATTTAAAGGGCATGATAGAGACCGAAGAAGTGCTTTTGCAAAGTCCATTCTAAGATTAATAGCCGAAAAAAAACATAACCTGCACCTTATTGGACTAGATAAGCAAAAAATGGCCAACACCCAGTGCAATGCATGTGTACCGTATGATGTTAGAACGCCGTACTTGCTAGCCTACGATTATATGATTACTTATATTAATTGGTTTGTTAAAGAGAAGCTAGGCCAATCAGCAAGAGCAATGATAATCCTGGATACGAAGGATCAGTTCATGGATGACATTGAAAGAATTACGTTTAATCGACGCTTTGAAGGTCCCACGACATATAGAGCCAATAAAATTGTCGAATTCAGCTATCCAATAGATTCACGAAAAAATCCAATGGTTCAATTATCCGACCTTGTTGTTTTTTGCGCGAAGAAATTTTTAGAATGCGAAGGTAGATACAGACCTGCGTGGCCGGCCAACGCAAGACGGTTTTACGCCGAATGCTATTCCTTGATAGACCAGCGAATCGCGAAAAAAAACCCTATCAAGAGAGAGACAAAGCTTGTGCCGGACATTAGCGACTACTTGGAAGCTGTAAGGGCCAAACCGGTGGGACGATGGAAAAGAAGATATGGGCTATGACGCCTACCTACAGGTGATGTATGTGAGTCCGATTATTGGAGAAAACTGGAGCACCTACCGAGTGGTAACTCCAAGGTGTTCATTCTACTCCAATCCGTAATTAGTCCCCCGCGGCCTTCTTCGCGGCCCCGCCCGCAGGGGCCGCTTCGCCGGCGGGCGCAAGCTTCGGGCGCTCCACCCTCGGGCGCGGCAGCAGCCCGGCCTCCTCCACGATTCGCGGCACCACGCTCTCCCACGCCACGGCCATCACGTGCACCCCGCGCACGCCCTCGACCCCGCGCAGCGCCTTCACCGTCTCGACGCAGATCCGGATGCCCTCCTCCTGCTGGTCCTGCGCCTTCTCCATGCGCTCCACCAGCGCGTCGGGGATGCTCACGCCCGGCACGTT
>JAMCQK010000032.1 GCA_023382135.1 Deinococcus sp. | reverse complement strand
CGTGAGACCACCGTGCTGTGGGAGCGTGTTACTGGCAGGCCCGTGCACAACGCCATTGTCTGGCAGGACCGGCGCACCGCGGACGCGTGCGACAAACTCAAAGCCAGCGGGTACGAACCGGCTTTCCGGCAAAAAACAGGACTAATGCTTGACCCCTATTTTTCCGGCACCAAGCTTGCATGGCTTCTCGAAAATGTTCCTGGCTTGCGCGAGCGCGCCGGTGGGGGAGAACTCTGTTTTGGCACAGTGGATAGCTGGCTTATCTACAACCTCACAGGCGGAAAAGTTCACGCCACCGACGTATCCAACGCCTCGAGGACGCTGCTCTTTAACATCCACACGCTTTCCTGGGACCAACACCTCTTGGGTGTGCTGGGCATACCCAAAGCCGTCTTGCCCGAGGTGAAACCGTCCACCAGCGTGTTCGGATCAGCTCACCCGGATCTTTTGGGCGCTTCTGTCCCCATTACGGGCGTGGCAGGAGACCAGCAAGCGGCGCTCTTCGGCCAGGCCTGCTTTCAGCCGGGAATGGCCAAGAACACCTACGGTACCGGCTGCTTCATGCTGATGAACACGGGGGCAAAACCTGTCGAATCTAAGCATGGGCTACTTACTACTGTTGCCTGGCAGCTCGAAGGAAAGAAAGCGGAATATGCGCTGGAAGGTTCGGTTTTTATCGCGGGCGCGGTGGTGCAGTGGCTGCGCGATGGCCTGGGAATCATCAAGAACTCTTCAGAGGTTGAATTGCTGGCGGCAAAAGTGGCTGACACCGCTGGCGTTTACCTTGTGCCTGCGTTCGTGGGTTTGGGCGCGCCATACTGGGATGCTTACGCGCGGGGAACCATTGTTGGGCTTACACGTGGGAGCACCAGTGCTCATATCGCGCGTGCGGCGCTGGAGTCGATCGCCTATCAAACCAGAGATGTTCTTGAAGCGATGGAGAAGGATTCCGGCCTCAAGCTGGCCGAGTTGCGGGTGGACGGTGGGGCTTCAACCAACAATCTTTTGATGCAGTTTCAGTCGGATATTCTGGGAACCCCGGTGGTGCGTCCGAAAATCAAGGAAACAACTGCTCTGGGTGCCGCGTATCTGGCGGCGATTGGTGCTAGCGCGCTAGATATTTCAGCCATCCACTCGCGCTGGATGCTAGACCTGCTCTTTGAACCCAGAATGGCTGAGGTTGCCCGTACCAACCACTATTCCGGCTGGAAGCGCGCCGTAGAGCGTTCCCGCGACTGGGCCAGGGACTAAGCTTCACACCCTGTTCACAACAATGCCCTACACTTCTATAGAGGAAAGACATGGAAAACCCCCGTAAGAGCATTGTTGATAGGCCAAGGAAGTGGCCGTTGACCTGAAAGAAAAAGCCAGGGACGCCGCTGAACAAGCCGGGGTCAAGGTGAAAGAAGTAGCTGCAGAAGCAGGCGAACGCGCGGAGCATTTCAGGAGTCAGGCTGAAGCTAAGATCCAGGAAGTGCGTGCGGGCCTCGACAAAGACTGTAACAACATACCGGATGCCCTAGAAGGCTTGGGCGAAAAGGCTAAGCAAATGACCGGCCAAGCCAAAGCCAAAGTGGAAGAAGTTGCTGGCATGGCCAGGGAAAAACTGGGGGAAGCCAAGAAGTCTGCCGAGGGTTTGTCCCAAAACGTGAAAGATCGCCTTGATGGAGAGAAAAAAACCTAACCGTGGTTCGCAAGCAGGGACGCACCGCGGTGCGTCCCTATCGTTTTGTGATGCTGATTCAGAGGCGAGAAGTCTGTATTTTGAGTCCAAAAGATACAGATCCCTCGACTGTGCTTGAGACGGCAAACCCGGCCGTGTCATTTCGTAACCCCTGCTGTCATTTCGTGATGCCGTTGTAATTTCTCGCTTTTAGGCTTTATCGGTTTGAGGGGAAAAGAGAGATCCCGAACCACAACCAGCCCTTCGGGCTGAACGTTGTACTCGGAATGACAGCGGGTTGTTCGAGTAGCAGAGAGAGGTTCCTCAGGGCGACAAATGAAACCCCCCGGCGCTACGCGCCACCCCCTTGAAAAAAGGGGGAACAAAAACCAACCCTCTTTGATAATGGGGAAAAGACATGTGGCGTTGCCCAAACAGTCAAGGTCTGCTGTAAGGTGTCTGAGCTCAAATCCTCAGTAGGACAATAAGTCCTGCAACAAGAGCTGTCGCCAAAAAGGTTAGACCATTACACCAAGGCAACCCGATGACTTACGGCCTTGTTGAAGCAAGTGCCTGGTTTCAGCTAAAAAGCCAGCGCTCCATTTCTTCTGCCAGGGCTTCCAAAATGGTCGTCGGGATTCTATGGGATGACAGGCCGTCGTTCAGTCAGTTTTGCCAGGCCTCTTCTGTGGTGTTACGTTTGTACAGCCTAACCGCTTCGAGGATGCTCCGAACTCTGGCAGTTGGGTCATTGGGTTCGATGACATAAGACCGACTGAACTGGCGTACTTATGCACCCTACCCTTTGACCACAATGTTCAACAACTTCCCCGGCACGTAAACTTCCTTTACCACTTGCTTCCCATCCAAGTGTTGCTGCACGTTGGGAACACTGCGGGCAATCTGCTTTATTTCTTCCTCGCTGGCACCCACAGGCACGGTGGCTTTGCCGCGTACCTTGCCGGAAACTTGAATTACCAACTCAAATTCCTCTTTTAGTAGCGCCTCCTGGTCTACCTCGGGCCAGCGGGCAGCAAAGACCGAGTCCGGGTAGAACCAATGCCACATTTCTTCGGCAATGTGGGGTGCAAAAGGGGCCAGCATCTGGATGTAGTAGCGGACGGCGGTGCGGTAAACAGGGGAGACTGGACTGTCTTTCCGGTAGTCCTGGAGAGTGTTTAACAGCTCCATTAGAGCAGCCACGGCAGTGTTGAAGCTCAAAGCCTCGATATCGCTACCAACTTTTTGCAGAGTCTGGTTCAGCTTCTGGTACAGGGCTTTTTCGGCTGGGTTCAAGGAAGCAGAGTTGAATTTTCCGCTAGTGGTGTTTATCGCTTGGGCATCAGTAGAAATCAAACGCCAGACCCTGTTCAAGTAGCGCCACGAGCCTTGTACGCCCTCGTCGGTCCAGATCATCTCGTTTTCGGGCGGGGCAGCAAAGAGTATCGTTACCCGGGCAATGTCGGCGCCTTGTTCGCGCACGAACGGCCCCACCATCACTCCGTTGCCCAAGGATTTGCTCATCACCGCTGGTTTCCAGAAGTGAGTAGAGCCATCATCGTGTTGGCGGAGCTCGGCACCGCTTTTCTTGACATCCTCCACGGTGATGTCAGGACTTATCTCCAGCTTGGAACGCCGGGCATCGTCTAAAAACCGAATCTTGCCGCCCTGGATTTCCACTGGCCCGACATCGCTCCAGCCCATCACCATTCCCTGGGTAAACAAACCTTCAAATGGCTCGTCGGCTTTCACCATGCCCTGGTCGTGCAGGAACTTGGTAAAGAAGCGTGCGTACAAGAGATGCAAAATGGCGTGCTCAATACCGCCGATGTACTGGTCTACAGGCATCCAGAAGTCGGCTTTCTCGGGATCAAAGGGCGCTTTATCGTTCTTGGCATCAGCATAGCGCATGAAATACCACGACGAGTCAATGAAGGTGTCCATGGTGTCGGTATCGCGCCGGGCCTTATGGCCGCACCTGGGGCAGCCCACCTCGTAAAACTCCGGGTGGGCGGCCAGCGGGCTTTTACCCTTGGGGCGTATATCCTCGACGTCTTTCAATTCCGGCAACACCACGGGCAGCTGTTCCACGGGCACGGGGACAATGCCGCAGTGGTCGCAGTGGATCATGGGGATGGGTGTACCCCAATAACGCTGGCGCGAAATAAGCCAGTCGCGCAAGCGGTAGTTCACCTTGCCCTGGCCTATGCCGTTTTGCTCCATCCACTCTATGATCTTCTTCTTGGCTTCGTCCACCATCAGGCCGTTCAGGAAGCCGGAGTTAATGGCGGGGCCATCCTCGGCATAGGCCTTGCCCTTCCAGCCGGAGGGGGGTTGTACGGTGCGGACGATCTCCAATCCAAATTTCTCTGCGAACTCCCAGTCGCGTTCGTCTTGGCCAGGCACGGCCATAATTGCGCCAGTGCCGTAGCCGGAGAGTACGTAGTCGGCAATCCAGACCGGGATATCTTTTCCGGTGGCGGGGTTGACGGCGTAAGCGCCGGTAAAGATACCGGTTTTCTCGCGGTCTTCCATCTGCCGTTCAACTTCGCTCTTCATCTTGGAGGCTTGGACGTAAGCCTCTACTTTAACCTTTTGTTCCGGCGTGGTTATCTGCGCGACCAGCGGATGCTCCGGCGCTAGCACCATAAACGTGGCGCCAAAAATAGTGTCGGGGCGTGTGGAGAAGACGCGAATCTTGGCGCCGGAACCCTTTACCTGAAAGTCGAACTCGGCACCCTGGCTCTTGCCAATCCAGGCGCGCTGCATAGCCTTTACTTTTTCTGGCCAGCGAGGCAGCTTGTCCAGGTCTTGCAGCAGGCGCTCGGCGTAGTCGGTAATTTTCAAGTACCACTGTTCGAGCTCGCGCTTCTCTACCAGCGCGCCAGAACGCCAGCCGCGTCCTTCAATCACCTGCTCGTTAGCCAGCACGCTCTGTTCCACCGGGTCCCAGTTCACCAAGCTTTTTTTGCGCAAAACTAGGCCTTGCTGGTACATTTTCAAAAAAATCCATTGGTTCCACTTGTAGTACTCAGGAGCACAGGTGGTCACTTCGCGCGACCAGTCGTACTGGATGCCCATCAGGTTCAGGCTTTCTTTGGACTGCTGGATGTTGGCGTAGGTCCAGTTGGCCGGGGAGACGCCGAATTTGAGCGCGGCGTTCTCGGCGGGCAGGCCGAAGGCATCCCAGCCGAAGGGGTGCAGTACGGAGTAGCCTTGCTGCGTTCTGAACCGGGCCAGGACATCGCCCATGGTGTAGTTCTTCAGATGGCCCATGTGCAGGTCGCCGGAAGGGTAGGGGAACATCACCAAGATGTAGGCCTTTTTGTCTGAGCCCTCTTGGGCTTTCAGCAGGCCAGTTTCCTGCCAATACTTTTGCCACTTAGGTTCAATTTCATGCGGGTTGTACTTATCCACTGTGGTCTCCTTGAGTCATGAAAAACCCCCTTCGTTGCGAAGGGGGGAAGCCGACCTAGGTCTTAGGCCTCCCCTAAGGTAGTTCTAGGCGGCAAAGGTACATGGGGTAATGATAGCACGGGTTTTTGCCCAAGTGCCGAGTAAGCGACATATTTTCGGCCCTCGGTGCTCTGACCAGAAACGTGGATTTACAGACGCAGCATACGGATCGATCCAAGTACCCAGGCTGCTCCCAGCGCCAGGCCCGCCAGCACATCCGAGGGGAAGTGAACTTGGAGGTAGAGCCTGGAAAAACTCACTGCCGAAGTCAGTAGCAAGCCCAGCCCGCCTACCCACAGGGCCAGTCCGGGGGCCGAACGGCGGCAAAGCAGAAAGAGCGCCAGAAAGAAAGCAGCGCTTCCCATGGCGTGGCCACTGGGAAAACCGAAGTCTTGCTCGGGAACCACCTGAGGAAAGAGGCCTGGCCGGGGCCGGGCAAAAAAATACTTGGCCCCAAGGTTGAGAAAGGCCGCGCCGCCCACACTCAGTGCCGGAAAGGCCATTTCTCGCCACGCTTTGCGCATCCCCAACCAAACAATGAGCAGCAGCGTCAATGGGCCCAGTATGGCGGCTGAGCCAAGGCGCGTGAGGCCTTTCATCAAAATAGTTAGTGCCGGGGATTGCTGGGCCTCGAGCCAGGCTAGAACCGGCCGGTCAAGCGCAAAGCCCTCGTGCTGGTAGACATCCTCAGCCAATTTTAGAAAAACACCCGCAAAGAGCAGTAGGAGCGCCCAGTAAACCACCAGACCAAGGCGGCGGTAGCGAATGCCAAACATAGCCAGCAGTTTAGCTCTTTAGGCTTGGAGAGCACTGCGGGTTAATCTGCCAGACGGTTGCACCTAGCGATTTCGCGAGGACTTCACATGGCGGACCTGGCGGATGATGCCGGACTTGTGGGGAACCACTGATATGGTTCCGTCGGCCTCGAGTAGGGCAATCCCCACTTCCGCTGCGTTTTCCACCCCGTGCTCGCGCAGCGCCGTCATCAGTTCTGCCTGGCTGACGTTTTCCCGTTTCAAGTTGTCCAAAAGTATTTGTCCCTGGCTGATCAAAACCGTGGGCGACCCCTCGAAACGCTCACGGATTGCGCGCGCACGGCTGATTAACCGGTTAAGCAAGAGCAGAACCATAGCGCCTACCAACCCGCCAACCAAGCTGTTGTCAGAGCCAAGCATTGCATTTTGGACCACGTTTGATAGCAGCAAAAGCGTAAGCAAATCGAAGGGCGTCATCTGGCCCAGCACGCGGCGGCCTGAGAGCTGCAGAAAAATCAGCAAAACGCCATAGACGACAACCACCCGGAGCGCAGTGACCAGGAGCGTCGCGGGATTATCCCAAGTCTGCTTCAGTTCATTAATAAGCGTTTCCATATCTCTTTACCAGTATCCGCCATCGCGCGGAGGCAGATTGAAATCAGCCAAGGTCGTGCACCATCACCAGATGCAGGACATTGCGTCCCAGCAACGGACGCCACAACGGGCTTTCGTACTCGGCAAATATTTTGAAACCTAGCTTCTGATAAAGCGCCACGGCGGCTTGGTTTTCGCGCGTGGTGGAAAGCTGAACACCGGGCAAACGGCGGGCTTTGAGGCAGGCAAGATAGGCTTGCAGCAGCTCCCGGCCAAGCCCTAAACCACGGACTTCAGGAAGAAGGTTTAGGTGAAGATGTGCCGGGTAGCGTTGTGCCGGGGCTGCCTTGCGTGAGTACCGAAAGACCCTTAGAAGGTGCAAGAAGCTTGAAGCCCAATATGGATATTCGCCTCTGGCCCAGCGCCTCAATACGTAAGGAAACAGGTTGAAAGCCAGGTAGCGCACGTGAGCCTGTTGATTGCAGGTTCCAACGATATACCCTACGACCTTGCCTTCTTGCTCGGCCAGATAGTTACAACAGCCTGGACCATGTATATAAGAGCGGACCCAGATATCGCGAAATAAGTTTGCATCCTTGAAATAGTGTGCCGCGCTTTGTCCGAAGAACCCGGTAGCATAGGCAACCTGGCCAACGGCCTCGAGGTCGTCCTTGGTCACTGGCCGGATGTTCATGGGCGTTCGCTCTACAACAGAGCCTACCACCACTAACCCCCAGTATCGTGTTCGCAACGGGCCATGCCGCTTCAGCCTCAGCTCATGGCTACTGGGATAATGTCAGGGTGAGAGGATCGCAGAGAGTTCGCCTCTGGGTAGTCATCCTGGTGATAATTGCGTTTATCGCCATCAATGCGCCGGGGATCACCGCGCTTTTTTATCGGTTTTACTTCGGGCATCAGGTGGCAGCTTTGCCCGAGGCCCGCGGTCCTGAACAAGGTGACCGGTTGCTGGTTATGGCGCCCCACCCGGATGATGAAACGCTTTGTTGTGCTGGAAGCATCCAGAAAGCTATCCGTGCTGGAGCGAGTGTCTACGTGGTCTGGTTTACTAGTGGCGACGCTTTCGAGTGGGACGCGGCGCTGCTCAACCGAACGCCCGATCCCGCACCTATAGAACTCTTCAAACTGGGTAAAAGCCGCATTCGCGAAGCGGCTGATGCAGCCAAATTGCTGGGTGTACCAGGCCAGAACCAGTTCTTTTTGGGTTACCCCGACCGAGGCCTTTCCAAGCTGCTCAAGAGTTTCTACTCGAGGCCGTACCGCTCTCCCTACACCGAAGTTGATGCGGTGCCTTACATGGGCACAGTGTCCCCCGGTAGTGCTTACACGGGCAAGAATATGGTGGCAGACTTTGAAACTGTGCTTGCCAAAGTGAAGCCAACGATCATCCTTGCTCCAAGCCCCAGGGATGCTCATCCCGATCACCGGGCGGTAGCGGAGCTTGCGCTACGCCTCCTGAACAAACGCGGCAAGCATCCCGTAGTGCGCTACTGGATTGTGCACGGTGGGCTCGAATGGCCGCTGCCGAAAGGCCTGCACAGAACCCTTGTGTTGGAACCACCTCCCAGGGGCAAGGGGCTGCCCTGGGAGCGCGTTAGTCTGGATATCACGGAGGAAAACCGCAAGCTCGCAGCCATACGAACCTACCAGACCCAGACCGAAGTGCTCGGCCGCTTCATGCTCGCCTTTGTACGCACCAACGAGCTTTACTACCCCGAAACCCGCTAACCGCAAACTTCATCTAGGCTACATCATCCGGCTGTGAAATATCCTAGGAGGTGGTATAGGTGAACGCATTGTTTCGTCGAATTTCCTCGCTTACCGCTCAATCAGTGGGTTCACCCTGGGCCTTTAGTTTTTCTCTGGTGCTTATTGCGGTATGGCTGGCTACTGGACCGGTATTTCATTTCTCCGACACCTGGCAGTTGGTAATCAACACCGGCACAACCATCATCACGTTCCTGATGGTTTTTTTGATTCAGAACACTCAGAACCGCGATGCCAAAGCCATTCATCTAAAGCTAGACGAGCTAATTCGGGCTGTCAGCGAGGCTCGCAACGAACTAGTGGACTTGCAAGACTGGTCCGACGACGAACTCGAAAACCTTAGACAAGAGTTTAAAAAACTACAACAGGCCTCGCGCATCTCCGCGCGCGAAGTGCAGGCCGCCGATTGAGAACCAGCTTGTTTGCTTTTGGGAATACCAGCCGTACCCGGGCTTCTGTTTTGTGCGATTAAAGTGAACTGGTTCTTCTTGCTTCGAACCACAGCGTGTACCACGCGCAAAACCAGATCCTCACTGGTGAACTCCTTTGACCCCAGGCCAGTGTCGTCCATTTTGACGAACGCACCACCGTTTACTGCCCCGCTTCTCAGGCCCACGCCGCCCTCAGGGTGTACCGGAGCGTGCTGGGCATCAAGTTGCTCAGCACTTGTTCCAGGAGCCTTTGGTTGGCAACGGTTGGGGCTGGCCCTCATCCACGCGTCTTTCGCCCATGAAAGCCGCTTTTCTCAAAGCACGGTGAGGTGCTGGTGTTGTCTGGTTGTTATCTTACAAGCGGGATACACATACACCGCTTGCTTAGGTTGGGGCCATGCACCGCGAGCGTTACCGGCGAACGACCAATGATTACACCGGTTTTAGTTGGCAGGCTCTCTATCCAGTAGAGGGCGCAAGTTTTGGAGCGTACTCCTCGCGCGAACCTTATCCCTGCCCCCGTGCTTGGGCGCAGGCACCCGGAAGCTACGCTTTGCCAGCGCCAGCCGCCGCCAATTGGCGTGGTGGTTCAGGATGCCGTGGAACAGTACCGCTGTCTTGGCGTCTTGCCCCCATTGGCGAATGTAAAGCTTCGTTACCCCAAACTGCATGGCGGCCAGCTCTTCTTAGGTGGTTCGGTGAGGCGAACCTCGAGCTGTCCTGACACAAGTGCGGTTCGCTCTTTAGCAGGAGACCACGGCTTCGGCCATGGTTTTGGCCTAAATTTTTCAGCCGTGTTTTGGGTATTGGTGGCGAACTTGATTACTTGACGCTTTTCAAGCGCCTGAGCTCCTGGCAAAGTAGCGTTCGGGTAAAGGAAACACCAAGACCAGCGCAATCGCGCTGGTCTTGGTCTGAGAAGCCTTGGATCCGTATTACTTGAACGAGACATATGGCCTGATTTTGGCCCAAAGCTTGGGTCCGATGCCGTGAACCTTGCTCATTAGCTCGGTGCCGTTCTTGAAAGGCCGTGCCTTGATGATGGATTCCGCGAGGGTTTTGCCAATGCCAGGAAGCTTTTCAAGCTGCTGCAAGGTGGCAGAATTAATGTGTACCAGTGCCACCTTGCTGCTTGCTGCGACCGTCTTGGTAGTGTTGGTTGTGGATGTTCCTGATGCGGCGCTGGCTGTGAACAGCGCACCCATGGTTGCTAGTGTAGCCAGGCCCATTATCAATGTTTTCTTGTTGAGTGCCATGTTTTTCTCCTTTTGTGTTGTGATCGCTTTCGACCACGCCCGTATCTTGGGGGAGAGGCGTGAAGTGAATGTGAAGCATGTGCCGGAACTGCGCTGAACCAATGGTGTTGCCTTTAGCAATTACAGTTTGACTTCATGCGACGCCTATGGCGCGGCGTGTTTTTTTCGGTGGATTGCCGAGCTTTTTCTTCTGGCTAGGGCAGGCCCGTGTCTACTTTTTCCTGGTGCGCCACGCGGTGTTAAGGCAAGCGCTAAGGCAGCGCATCTAGGTTATAAACTACTACTACCCCGGTGTTAGGACGCCGGAAGCACCAGTCTGGCCGTAGTGCCATGGTTGAAATTGAACTCGAGGCTGCCCGCGTGCGCCTCTGCTACTGTGCGCGCCACCCGGAGCCCCAGACCCTCGGTGGCCTTAAAGCCCATTGCATGCTCGGAAACCTCCAGAAAAGCTTTCTTGGCCTCGAGGCCACTTTTTACAACCACACGGCCCTTGCTGGTATAGCGGAGCGCGTTGGAGACAAGGTTATTCAGAGCTTGCTCCAGAAGCCTTGGATCGGCATGGACAGGAGCGGATTGGGTTTCGAGGTCAAGCTCCAACCGTTTTTCCAGCGCCAGGGGCTGAAACCGGTCGAAAGCTTCCGAGGCCAAGTCGGCCAGGTCGATAGGTTGGGGCCGGACTTCACGCGCTTCCGCACGTGAAAGCGCCAGCAGGTTCTGCGCCAAGGTTTCCATGCGCAAAGACTCTCGGTGAAGCCTGGAGAGTTTTTCCGAATCGAGCGTACCTTGCAGACGAGCGGCCTCGAGGCTTGCGCGGAAGGCCGAAAGCGGTGTGCGCAGTTCGTGCGCGGCATATGCCAAAAACCGCTGCTCGCGCAAGCGTTCCGAATTGAGCCTGTCTAAAAGACCCGCAAAAGCCTCAGCCAGTGAAGCCGCTTCGTCCCTGCCTTCAATTTTTGGCACTTGGGCGCCTTCTTCAAAATGCCGTGCGGCTCGGGTTAGTTTTTCCAAGGGCCTTACCGCCAGGCCCGCAACTACAAAACCAGCTACTCCCGAAAGCACCACCAGCAAGGCCACCAGTGGTACCGTTACCTCGACGTACCGTTGGAGCGTGGCTTGCAATGCAGCCAAGGGTTGGCCTACCTGGGAACTCAGGGCACCATCGGTTGCGGTGAACACTCTCCAGCCGCCAGCGGTGCTGGAGCCGCGGGAATGGATGGCACTTAGGTTCAGCGCGCCTGCGGGTGAGTATACTCCGCCTTGCCAGACCATCTGCTGGCCTTCGAACACCTGGGCAACGCTGGCGCCAGTTTCTTCGATCAGTTGGTCTTCTATCTCGGTGGAGACCTGGTGTTTGGGGTTTTCTTTGGCGGCGTCGAGTATCAGCTCGGCCTTGAGCCTCAACTCCCTATCCAGGTCAGCCAAACGGGTCCGTTCGAGCAGTTGGTAGGTAATTCCTGAGCCCAGCGCCAACCCAGCAAAGGTCAGCAGCGAGGTGATCAGGGCAAGGCGGACACGCAAACTCATTCGCTGCACCTGTACCCCAGGCCGCGCACTGTTTCCACTACACCTTCGTAGAGCTTGCGGCGCAGGTTCTTAACGTAAACGTCAATTAAGTTTGAATCGCTTTCGAAACCCGGACCCCAGATCCGCTCTAGAATTTCCTCGCGGGTAAAGATGCGACCCGCGTTCAGCAAGAATAGCTCAAGCACTAAATACTCCTTGGCAGTAAGCCGCACCAGTTCGTTGCGATAGCGTACTTCGCGTTTTTCTGGCACGAGTTCCAGTTCGCCCAGACGCAGAATTTGCGGCTTTACTTCGCCGCGCCGCAAGAGCGAACGCAACCTGGCCACCAGCTCGGGGAGCGCGAACGGTTTCGCCAGGTAGTCGTCGCCGACCTCGAGACCCTTCACCTTATCCAGGAGCGATTCCCTGGCGGTCAAAAACAAAATCGGCTGGCGGAACCCGGATTCGCGCAGGCTTTTGGCGAGCTGGAAACCAGCTTCCTCACCTTCGGGGAGCATGACGTCTAGAACTATTAGCTCAAAGGGTTTTTGCCATACCAACACTTCAGCTTCTTCCACTGAGGTGGCAAGTGTTGGCTTAAATCCGTGGACGCTCAGGCTTTCGAAGAGGGTTTGCCCAAGGCTGGAGTCGTCTTCCACAATCAACACGCGCATACCACCCTTTAGGGTACTCTTCCGGCGACGTGCTTTGCTTGGCCGCTGTGCGTTTGCCGTCCGCCGAAATCTTGAAGCCCGAACTGAGGATAGACGCAAGCCATGAAACCGGCATGAAGCACAGGGGCGTGAGCACTTAGTCCTTCCGAGCATGCAATGGCCTATCCTTTAAGGTCAACCGTATTCGGCGTTACCGAGAGGCAAAAACCAAGGCTTCTTTTGGCCTATTCGGTACAAAACCGTAATTTTGCTACAGCCGGAAGCCCGTGAGGTACTTTTTTTAGCCAGGGCAAGGCGTCTTTGTTTTCGAACGTAGCCGAGCAGATAAACAGGAGCGGGTTCTATGAGTCTAGGGTAACCGCCATTTTAAGAAAGCGGACGGAGGCCTCGAGCCCCCTTGGCCCGCGCAGCCAAAAACCTGCCGGTGCTTGTTCACCCCGGTAGCAGTCAAACTGCGACAGCAAGAAGCTGGCAGAAAGTGGCAGCCAGTCTTTTAAGGCTTCCAGGCGGCTGGTTACAAGGTTTCGGCATCCCGTAGTGGCGGAATCGGTATCGTACTTGGGTTCAGGCAAAACATAGTGCCCCACCTTGGTATCGAGCCCGAAGAGTCCTTGGTGGCGGACAAGAGGATCGCGCTCTGAGATACCCACCAGAACGTCGCTTCCGTTCGCAAGCCTGGGCACAACAACCTCGCGGCCGTTGTTAGTAGCCCTGCCCTCGGGGTTTTCTGGGCCGTGTAAACCCCGGCCTCGAGGCCCATCCTCTGCAGCATTCCTGCGATAATCGCCAACAGCAGCAAACCTGGCGTTTTTATCGCAAGCTGTCTGCGGTTCGCTTCTTTGCGCTAAGAGGGCGGCCGATAAAGAGCCAGCCGACTCCCCTGTTTGAGTAGAACCCAAATCTTTACGCCCGGCTAAGTGCGCTTCCGGATGCTCCCGCTAGGCTTGTTCAAACCAGCGCCAAAAAGACTCAACGTTTTTATCCGAAGTATCACGCTATGAACCCGCCGCAAAGCTTGCAAAGCTCTCCGATCCATATCCGTACAGTACGCTTCCTTTGACCGCAGCCAGTGCGGACGACATCGGTAGCGAATCCAT
>JAMCQK010000039.1 GCA_023382135.1 Deinococcus sp. | reverse complement strand
GTAGCTGCCCTCGGGCAGGCTGAGCCTGAGCGGGGTAACGCCCACGCGCTGGCCGTTGATATACACCTCGGCCCTGTCGGGGAGCGAGGTCACGTAGAGATCGCCGGTCCCGCGGACAAGCGCCACCAGCGGAGCGTTTACCTGAACGGTCTGGCCGCTGGTCAGGTTCACTGAGGCCTTGAAGGTCTGGTAGCCAGCCAGGCGCAGCTCAATGTCGTAACGGCCTGGCAGCAGGCTAAGGTTCATGGGGGTGGTACCCGCCAAAGCGCCGTTGACAAGTACCTGCGCACCCTGCGGGGTGGAGTTGACCATCACGGTAGCGGCGCGGCTCTGCGCCACCAAGTTTGCACTCACCTGCAAGGTCTGGCCGCTGGTAAGGTTCACGGTGGTGCTGAAGCTGTCGTAACCGGGATTCCGCACCTCAACCGTGTGCTTACCGGTGCCGATGGTAACCAGCAGGGGCGTGGTGCCCAACAGCTGGCCGTCCACCAGGACCTGGGCGCCTGCCGGGTTCGATGTAACCGAAAGGGTGCCAATAGGCGCAGGCTGGGGGCCACCCATAAAACGCCCGACCACAAAGAAGATGGTGTCGCTCACCCACTCCTTGTCGGGAAGGGGGGAAACGATAACCGAGAGCGCCTTGGCCAGGCTGTCCGCACCTTGCACTTTGACCGTGCCGGACTGAACCTCGGCAATCTCGGAAAGCGAGAGGGGCCTCTTGCTGGCCACCGCCAGTACGCGGTCCTGGCCCTCGGGGCCGCCCACGGTAAGGGAGTAAGTGGCAGCTGCTGCGGGGAAGCGCCGCACCTGGCCCGCTTTCAGGAAGTTGTCACGGTCATACGGGTTCGGCAGGATCATACCGATCTGCCCAGTGGACTTTACACTGAACAGGTAGACGTAAGCGTCCTGGTTCACCATCACCGAGATAATGATGTTCTCGCCTACTTGGTAAGCCGGGTTGGCCAACCCAGTGGGGTCTTTGTCCACCCAGACTTCCACCTTGAAGCTGGAAGGTACCGGGTTGACAATGATGCTCTCGGGGCTCACCACCGGAGCCGCGTAACCCAAAAGTCCCAGGAACAGCAAAGTGATTGAATGTTTCACGCTCTCACCCCCTGTTTTGAGACTAGAGCACCCATCCTGGGAGGCATGAGAGGCTATTCAGCCAAGGTTAACCTTGGTCTTGAGCGACCCTTTAAGAAGCTCAGTCGCCCTGCCAAGCATGTTCGGAACCTTCCTCAATTTGGCAAAACCCGATTGACCAGAAAGCAGCAACTGGGGTTATAAGACTAACAAATCATTATCCCGCCTCTTGAAAAACCCCAAGCCCACGAAAGCGCCGGTAACGGTCCTCGAACAGTTCTTCAGGCCCCATCCCTATTAACTGGGAAAGCGTTTCGACCAGTGCCTGTTTGATGTTCCCCAAGGCTTCCGCTGGGTTTCGGTGCGCGCCGCCGGAGGGTTCGGGGATGATGCGATCCACAATGCCAAGCTGCAACAGATCGGGTGCGGAGAGTCTAAGCGCCTCGGCGGCCTTGGCTGCTTCTTTGGCATCGCGCCACAAGATGGCGGCGCAGGACTCGGGTGAAATAACCGAGTACCAGGCGTTCTCCAGGATCAGCACGCGGTTTCCGACTGCAATTGCCAGCGCCCCGCCCGAGCCACCCTCACCCAGGATCAGCGCGATAGCCGGTACCCTGAGCCGCGCCATCCGCTGGATGGACTGGGCAATTACCCAGGCCTGGCCGCGCTCCTCCGCCGAGACTCCAGGGGACCCAAGGCGGTCGGCTAGATCCATGAAACGCATGGCCTTGCGGTAACCCGCCGGATGCGGCATGCCGAAGTTGCGGCGAAGGTTTTCTTTGGTGTCGCGCCCCTTCTGCTGGCCCGCAACCACCACGGGCGTCCCCTCCAAGTACGCCAGGCCGCCTACCATGGCTGGATCCTCGCCGAAGGCACGGTCTCCGGCAAGCTCAAAGTACCCTTCGAACACGCCCTGGATTACATCCAGGCTGGTGGGTCTTCCTTGCGCCCTGGCAAGCTGCACCCGCTGCCAGCGGGTCAGGGTGTCGTAAGTCTGATGCTTGAGCTCTTTGAGCCTGTCTCTGAGCGCGGAGAGTTCGCCGCCCAGGTCTACCCCGCTCTCCTGGGAATACTTTTCCAACTCGGCGATCCTGGCCTCGAGGTCGAGGATTGGTTTTTCAAACTCTAGCGCCACGCTCTCCTCCAAGGCTCGTGGTCCCACACGATCACAGGGTCACGGTCTTTTTCGCTACCCACGCGGGAACAGGTGCCTAAGCACCGCGCCCGCAGCGTCTTTAAGCTTACGGCGGTCCACCACCTGGTCCACCATACCGTGCTCGAGCAGGAATTCAGACCGTTGGAAGCCTTCCGGCAGGTCCTGCCGGATGGTTTGTTTGATCACCCTTGGGCCCGCGAACCCTATAAGCGCCCCTGGCTCAGCCAGAATAACGTCGGCAATGGCCGCGAAGCTGGCGGTTACCCCGCCGGTGGTGGGGTCGGTCAGGATTGACAGGAAAGGAAGCCTTTTCGCCCAGAGCCGGTCTAGTGCCAAGGTGGTCTTGGCCATCTGCATCG
>JAMCQK010000069.1:1771-2602 GCA_023382135.1 Deinococcus sp. | reverse complement strand
GCCCGGCCTCGTTGGCGAAGATGCCCCGCCCCATGCCGGCGCTGAAGGCATCCACCAGCTTGGAGGTGGACAGGCCCACAGCACCGCCAGCGGCGGCCTGGAGGTCGAAGGCGCTGGAGAAGATCTGCCACAAGACCTGCGAAAGCTGGCTGCCGTAGACCAGCAAAAGCGGCACGATGGCCACCAGAAACAGCACCAGCTTGAGAGGCAGCAGCCACTGCGCCACCGCGCCCACGCGGACCACCCCACCCCCGAGAATGAACGCCACCAGCAGCGCCAGCAAGAGCCCGGTAATAGCCGGGGGAACCTGGTAGGCACCCGCCAGCACCCCGCCCACCGCCACAGCCTGGTAGGCGTTGCCGATGCCAAAGGCCGAGATGGCCGCAAACAAGCCGAAGAGCACCGCCAGCCAGCGCCAGCCAGCGCCGAGCCCGCGCGAGATGTAAAAAGTAGGGCCGCCCGAGACCGTGCCGTCCGGGTACTGGCGCCGAAAGTGAACCGCCAGGGTGGCTTCGGCAAACTTGGTGGCGGCGCCGAACAGATAGCCCACCCACATCCAGAAGACCGCGCCTGCTCCGCCCACCAGCACCGCTGATGAGTATCTCGGTGACCCCCCAGAAGCCCTGGCGCACCGGGTGGTCTACCTGGGCCTGGGCGTGGGCGAACGGGGTGGAGCCTTGCCCGGCCTCGTTGGCGAAGATGCCGCGCCCCATGCCGGCGCTGAAGGCATCCACCAGCTTGGAGGTGGACAGGCCCACAGCACCGCCAGCGGCGGCCTGGAGGTCGAAGGCGCTGGAGAAGATCTGCCACAAGACCTGCGAAAGCTGGCTG
>JAMCQK010000069.1:0-1761 GCA_023382135.1 Deinococcus sp. | reverse complement strand
GTGGCTTCGGCAAACTTGGTGGCGGCGCCGAACAGATAGCCCACCCACATCCAGAAGACCGCGCCTGCTCCGCCCACCAGCACCGCGCTCACCATGCCCACCAGGTGGCCGTTGCCCACCACCCCGCTGGCGCCGATCATGGCCGCTTGGAAGGGGGAGATCTGGCCGCCAAACCCCATGGCGCGCTCGCGGATTGACCCCAGGGTCTCGCGCAGCACCGTACCCAGCTGCGAGAACTGCAAAAAGCCCAAGCGCAGCGACAGGTAAAGGCCAACCAGCAGGAAGCCAAGCATCATCCAAGGTCCGTAGAGCCATTGCAGCAGCACCGCGATTATCGAAGCACTCTCCATTGTTCCCCCCTAGTTAATCTCGGGCCAGACATCTACCTGGTCCCCCCGCGAGAGCTTGAATTTACGAATGTCTTTCTCGAACAAACCCAGGCGACTTCGGAAATTTGGCCTGGGCCTTGCCGGCAGGCTTACCGATGCCGCTCCTTTTAGCTTAAGGCGTACATTGAAGCCGTGCTGGACGCGTTGCTCCCACAAGCGGTAAAGCTCGTCGTCGAGGAAGGCAATCCCCTCTTGCTTGCCATAGAGCGGGAGCACCACCAGCTTGGCGGGCTTCAGGTCCAGCTGGGGGACCACCTCCAGGTAGCCTTCGCCGATCATCTGGTCCAGGGTCTGGGCCACCTGCCTGACCGGATACTTGGTCTTGAGCAGGACCTCGCTCACGCTGCGGTTGTCGGCCAGGTCGTAGATCCACTGGGAGACTTCGTTTTGAATGGTGGCGTCGAGTCTCATGGCGCGCCTTAGCTGGTCTCCCCAGTGGTGGGGCAGGTTTTCCAGGGTCTTCCAGAAGTCGAGCGCCTCCGCCAGGTGCCGGTAGACCTCGAGGCCTCCCGGAATGGTGCTCTCCTCCGCGGCGGCTTCGGCGTCAAAGCGAAACTGTCCGCGCCTTAGCCCCGCCAGCATAAAAAGCGCCTCCCCGCCCCTCAGCCTGCCCGCTTCGGCATGCACCATCAGGCCGCTTTGAAAATAAATAATGCCCTTGAATCCGGCTCCTTCAATCACCAAAGCGCCGCTCCGCCCCGACCCAATAAAGGTCTGGAGCAAACCTAAAAACGGAACTTCGGCGAGATCCCCTATAACCACTACGCTACCCCGCTTTCAAAGACATTCTAGCCCGCCCGCCGGTTCACCCAGGGTATTTTTTGGACGCTTGGCAGCCGCCAAAGTAAATTGCCGCGCCAACCAGCCGCTGGCGGCCTACCGGGGGTAGAATCCGGCCATGCCAAGCGCGCTGCTGCTCCACGGTTTTACCTCGCACCCGGTGCTTACCTTGGGCCCGCTGCCAGAGACGCTCAGACAGGCTGGTTTTGAAGTGGCCATGCCCGCCCTGCCAGGTCATGGCACCAGGCCGGAAGACCTGAAGGGCGTGCGCTGGCAGGACTGGTACAGGGTAGGCCTCGAGGCCTACCGCTCCTTGCCCGAACCAAGGGCAGTCGTGGGCCTCTCCATGGGCGGCCTGCTAGCGGCCAAGCTGGCCGCCGAGGAAGATCCCCAGGCGCTGGTGGCGCTGGTCCCCGCGCTCGGGTTCAAAAATCCCTTGTCGCCGCTGGCCCCCTACCTGGCCTGGCTGATGCCCACATACAAGGGCACCAACTCGGTGCGCGACCCGGAGCGCAGAAAGCACAGCCCCAACTACCCCTACTTCCCCACCGCCAGCTTCGCCGAGCTGCTCAAGCTTTCCAGGCTGGCTGGT
>JAMCQK010000015.1 GCA_023382135.1 Deinococcus sp. | reverse complement strand
GAACGGTAGTGGTGTTACGCAATGGCAACGTGCCTATGGTGCCCAGAATGACAACCTCAGGCGGGTAGTCCCATGGTGCGCCCTATGCTCCGTTTTCTGGTGAACAAACAAGGCAGCTTGCGCACCATCAACGCTTCGCGCCCCAAACCCTTAAGTTCTATCCAGGCAGCTTGAGTTGGAAACCACCTTTGTTTCTAAGCTGTTGCCTCCAGCTCCTTGAGCCAGCCCTCAACCACCTTGAACGAGCCCACCCAGAAGCCGGGGTTGGCAGGGTTGATTCCCGCCCGCGCCAGTATCTGTTGCGGTGTCTGGGACTCCCCGGCTGCCAAGATGTCGAGGTACTTGGGCACAAAAGCTTTGCCTTCTTCCAAGTAACGGTTGTAGAGCGCCAGCACCAGCAAGTAGCCGTAGGCGTAGCTGTAGCAGTAGAAGCGGTGGCCGATAAAGTGAGGAATGCCGCTCCAGGCTACCCAGTCAATATCGGTAAAGTCCACGCCCTTGCCGTAGAGCTGCAGGGATTCATCCTTCCAAAGCTGGTTATAGAACTCGGCGGGCTGCACGCCCTGCTTGCGGGCTTCCACGGCGGCTAGCTCCCAGCGGGTATACATCACCTGGCGGAAGGCGGTGGCTACACAGTCTTCCACCCGGTTCGCCATCAGCACCATGCGTTCATGGGGCGTCTTCAGGCGTTCGAGCATCAGGTCATCAAGCAGAATTTCGGCAAATACGCTGGCGGTCTCGGCAAGTGGGGTAGTGGCGCCAAAATTCACCAGGCGCTGCCCGTTGAACAGATACGCATGGATGGCGTGTCCCAGGCTCTTCCGATCTGTGTGGGCGGAGTCCAGGTCGTCGGTGTGGTTCAGGAACACGTAGGGGTGCGTGGAGGGGAGACCATAGGAACAGAAGGCGCCGCCGCGTTTGCCCGCTCTGGGGTAGACGTCAATCCAGCGCTTATCAAAGAACTCGAGGGCGATCTTCTGAATCTTGGGACTGAAGCGCTCGAAGGCTTCCAACACTAAGTCTTTAGCCTCGGCGTAGCTCAGTTTTGGCTCCTGGCCCACGGGGGCCAGCAGGTCGGCACTGGAAACTTTCTCTGTGCCCAGGCGCTTGGCTTTGAATAGGTGGTAGCGCTCCACCAGGTGGTAATGCCCGGCAGTGGCCTCCAGCAGGCCTTGGATCTCGCTCACGCTGAGTTCGTCCTGCATGGCGGTTGGGATGAGCGGGTGGTCAAAACCCCGTAGATTTACATCGGTCAGGTGGTCCTGGAAAACCGTGTTGAAGATGTAAGCAAGGGTAGGAGCTTCTTCTTGGTAACGGCTATAAAGTGCATGATGGGCCGAGCGGCGGGTGGCGCTGTCTTGGTGGCGGCGCAGGGCGCGGGTCTCGGGGTCGTTGAGCTCTTTTTCTTCGCCATTTACGATAACTTTGAAGCGAAAACGGCTGGTGTGCTCGGTGTAGAACTGGCTCCAGGCCGAGCGTCCGGTGAGTTGCTTTAGGTTGAGAATTTTCTCTTCTTTTTCCGACAGGGTGAAGGGCGCCAGCTTGCGAAGCTGCACCAGCCAGTGCTCGAGGTCCGCCAGCTCTGGGGCCTTCAGTAAGTTTTCGGCCTTGTCCTGCGGCAGCGCCTTGAGCTCCAGCTCCAGAAACAAAAACTGGTTGCGGATATCGGTAAACATTTGCCGGGCCTTGTCGAGGAGCGCCTTGATCTCGGAGTTCTGGGTGTCGGCGGAAAACGACAGTGAAGCGAAGAGCACCGGTTTATAGGCGCGCTCGTAGATGACCTCGTACTCCGCGACGGCGGTGGCGAGATCTTTGGGGGAAAACCCGGCAATCTTACCGGCGTAACGGGCGTTATATTTGGCGGCTTCTTGGGAGGCGGCCTCGAGGTCCGCCGTGAGCCGTGGGTCTCGCAACGAGGTATACAAATCCTCCAGCTTCCAGGTGTGTTCAAGCATCTGTTCCACGGCACCGAGTATACCGGCGGGCCTGTCTCTTGATCCTCCGCCGCCAAGTCTAAGTCGTCCCCAATACACCGCAGAACATAAGCCCGCGCTAAGGTTGTCTCGGAGGAAAAAAAATGAGTCGTTATATAGTAGCGGCAATCTTGTTGTTGGCGGGTATGGCGGTAGCCAAAGTGGCGGGGATCCCCGACAAATTCCAGGACTACTTGAGCTGGACGCGGGTAAATATCGGCAAGGTGAACCAAGGAGGGGCGCACCCGGCGGGCAAGGACGTGTACACCAACATTGCTGGCGACAAGCTGCTGGATGCCTTCAAGGGGACCTTTGCCGAAGGAACCATCTTTCTCAAGGAGCGGGTGGACCCCAACACCCTGGTGGTGACCAATATTTACACCATGGAGAAGGGCAAGAACGGCTGGGTCTGGGGCATGTTTGAACGCAAAGGGGATAAGTTTGAAGGCGGAGTGCTGGAGAACGCCCAGATGTGTATTGGCTGCCACCAGGGCGCCAAGACTGATAGGGTGTTTACCCAGCCGGGCAGGCGCTAAGCGCTGGCCAAGCTAAGCCCCGGTGACCCCCGGGCTTTTTGAGTTTTAGGCAAACGGGGCAGCATGACAGGCCGTACTGGATCGTCTCATTCAACCTGAAAGCCCGCTTGTAAAAAAATTGATTCCGGCCCAGTCCAGACCTCTTCCGCTTCCAACTGCTCGCCGCGGCACGGGTAGGCCTCGAGGCGTTTCACTCCCCGTTCTGCCAAGTCTTTCACCATTTCGCCGAGAAGAAAATTCGCCAGCCCTTTCCCCCTGAACTCGGGCAAGATGGCAAAACAGCTAATTGCATTGGCTTCCTGGTTGGATGGTAGCTTGTAATTCCCCGCCAGCTTGGGTAGCCGGTCTCTTGGGCCTACGGCACCAGCCCGCCGGTCTGGCGTCCCGTAAAGCAAGTAACCGTCGCGCTCTCTTGGTGCAGAGCTGGGCTCTGAGCGCACGGTTTTGCTCTGCCGTGCGCTCGGAAAATCCCTCTCAGCTTGGTACCCACCAGGCCACGCAGAAACACCAGCCGAGCTCCTGGTGGAGGCTAAAGAAATCATCCTCCAAAGAAGCCGTGAAACGTTTGACCTCTGGCGTCATGCATCCTGTTCCCAGCGCGCGGCCTCGAGGTAGTCCCGCAGCTTCTCCAGCTGTACCCGGTAAACGCCTCTGGTCCCTTCCAAAAGGCCTTGCTCCCTGAACTGGCCCAGCGTGTGGGTCACCGTCACCCGCGTGGTGCCGGAAAGCGCCGCCAAGTCTTCCTGCCTGAGCTCGAGGCCGAACCCTACCCAGCCAGCGTCCTCTTTTCGGCCGAACCGCTCGGCCAAAATCAGAAGCGCCTGGCTGAGCCTGACCGCCACCGGCGCACTGGCAAGTTCCAACTGGTCCTGGGTCTGCTCCAGCCTTTGCGCCAGCACCTGGTACAGCGTGAGAGGAACATTGGGCAGCTCTCGCGCAACTATCTGGATCTGCGCCCGCTTCACCGGGCAGATGGTGACCTGGGAAAGGCATACCGCATCGGTGCGGTGGTAAGCGTTCTGGTCCAGAAAATTTGTTCCGATAAAATCCCCCGGGCCTGCCACATACAAAATCCGCTCGCCTTTGGGTCCCAAGCGAGAAAGCTTAACCTGTCCTTCCAGCAAAATGGTTAAGCCGTCGCAGGCGTCACCCTCGCGGTAAAGTACCTCGCCCTGTTGAAATTTTCGCGGCGGGCAGATCTCTCCCAAACGCTCCATCTCGTGTTGGGAGAGGCGTTCCAAGAAACCCGGCTGGCTCAGGTAGGCCATAGCAAAACTTTACGATTAATCGCGGGCGCCAAAGTGCGGCATAATACCCGGCCGCCAGCAGATTTCGAACCCACGCCCCAATCGCCAGCCCTTGACGCTCCCCGCCGGCACTTCTACAATAGCGTTTGCTGCTCGAAAAGGCTTTTAATGGGCTTTTTTGAACGGCGGGTTGAACCAGGACGTGTGGTGAGCATAGCTCAGCTGGTTAGAGCACCGGTCTGTGGAACCGGGGGTCGCGGGTTCAAGTCCCGTTGCTCACCCCAACAGGTTTTCGGGGAAGCCCTGGGACCTGATAAGGGTAAGCTAGATACTCACACGTTCGGGGGTGAGGGCATTTCCTGCGAGGATGGCGGAATTGGTAGACGCGCTGGACTTAGGATCCAGTGGGGCGACTCGTGGGGGTTCAAGTCCCCCTCCTCGCACCAAGCGCCAGGGGCGGGCCGCAAGGCCCGCCGCCACCAGGTAGGGTGGCCTAAGCTTTTAGGTGAATAGGAGAGAAAGTGGCGGAGATTTTAGAGCGGGAAGGTTACAAGGTAAAACTCAAGGTAGAAGTGCCCGCAGCCGAAGTGTCGCGGGCTTACCAGAGCCTGTTGGACAACTATTCCAGGCGGGTCAAACTACCGGGCTTCCGGCCCGGCAAGACCCCCACCCGGGTGCTTGAGGCCAAGCTGGGAAGCGAAAGCCTGTGGGACGAAGTAAAAGAACGCTTGGTGGACGACAGCTTCCCCAAGGCCGCCAAGGAGCTGGGCCTTACCCCCGTGGGGGCTAGGGTGCTCGAGGCGGACCTTGAGGCCGGCAAGCCCTTCGTCTATGTGGCCGAGCTGGAAAACTACCCAGAAGTATCGCTTCCTGACTGGCGGGAGTTCAGGTTGGAAGTCGAAAAGCCTGAAGTCACCGATGAGATGGTATCGCAGGCTATCGAAGATCTGCGCGAGCGCCATGGCGAACTTGCGCCGGTGGAGCGGCCTATTGAGCCCAAAGACCATGTGCTGATTGAGACCGAAGAGGACGGCCAGGTTCCCGTTCAGCTTGAGTCCGCCCATGAACACGTGCGCGATGCGCTGGTGGGCAAGATCGCAGGCGATGTCATTATGATCCCGCTCAAGGACGGCGAACAGTTGGTCCGCGAGGTGAAGGCCAAGGTGCTCGAGGTCAAGACCTTGCAACTGCCGGAACTGGACGAAGAGTTTGCCAAGACCGTGGGCGAAGAAAGCCTTCTGAGCCTTAGGAACAAAGTGCGTACCAGCTTGGAGGTCCAGGTGAACAGGCTTGAACGCGACCGCAAGGCGGACCAGCTGGTGGAAAAGTTAGCGGAAGGCCTAAAAAATGCTGGCTCTGGCGAGCTGAGCCAGGCCGACATCGCCCCCAGCATGCTTGCTGAAGAAGAACGCCACTTGCTTTCCCATCTGGCGGAAGATTTGCAAAAGCAAAAGATCGCCCTGGACGAGTACCTCAAGACCCTAGAAAGCCAAGGCAAACTTGAGGAGTTTAAGACCGAGCTTCGCGGCTCTGCCGAAAAACGCCTCAGGCGTTCACTAGCCCGCGAGAAACTGGCCGAAGAGCTGGGCACAACTTACAGTGATGAAGAATGGAAAGCCTACCTGGCGGATCTCGCCCGTGCGTACCGTACGAATCCGGTTAAGCTGCAACAAGACTTAGGCGGGGAGGCCCTGGCCCGTATGCGCGAGCAACGCCTGCGCGACAAAGCCGTTTTCGAGGCGGTAGACCAGCTTTCCCAATAGCTTTCACCGTGTCGCAGGGCGCACTGTGTCCCGCGCCAAGCCTTAGAATGAGACCGGTATGGTGATTCCTTACGTAATCGAGCAGACCTCGCGCGGCGAGCGTGTTTACGACATCTTCTCCCGCCTTCTCAAGGACCGCATTATTTTCTTGGGGACACCCATAGACTCCCAGGTGGCGAATGTGGTGGTGGCGCAGATTCTTTTTCTGGAGGCCGCAGCCTCCGGCCAGGAGATTAAGCTCTATATCAACTCTCCTGGAGGTGAGGTTAATTCCTCGCTTGCGATTTACGACACCATGCAGTTTGTCAAGTCGCCGGTCTCCACCATCTGCGTGGGCTTGGCCGCTTCCGCCGCTGCGGTGATTCTGGCCGCGGGTGAGCCCGGTAAGCGCTACGCGCTCCCTCATGCAAAGGTAATGATCCACCAGCCCTGGGTCCAGGGCGTGGGCGGCCAGGCCAGCGATATCGCCATTCATGCCGAGCAGATCCTCAAGAACAAAAAACTGATCAACCAGATTCTGTCCCAGCACACCCACCAGCCTCTCGACAAGATCGAGCGCGATACCGACCGCGATTTCTACCTCGAGGCCGAGGAGGCCCGCAGCTACGGCTTGGTGGACCAGGTGGTGGTGCGTGAAACGGAGTAGGCCCCTGTGTAGTTTCTGTGGCCGTCAGCACCCGGATGTGCCTCATCTGATTGAGTCGCCCATGGGCGACGTCTTTATTTGTGGCGAGTGCGTGGAGCGGGCGGCGGAACTTTTAGCAAGCGAGCCCTCGCAGCCGCCGCAGTCTGCTTCTTTTATCAAACTTGCCCGCCCGCGGGAGGTCAAATCCTTTCTAGACCAGTACGTGATCGGCCAGGAGTCGGCTAAAAAGACCCTTTCGGTGGCGGTCTACAATCACTACAAGAGGCTCAAGCACCCGGACGCGGAAGTTCAAAAGTCCAACGTCTTGCTGATTGGGCCCACCGGGACCGGAAAGACGCTGCTGGCCGAGACGCTGGCGCGCTTCTTGGATGTGCCTTTTTCTATTGCCGATGCCACCACGCTCACCGAGGCGGGTTACGTGGGTGAGGATGTGGAAAACGTCTTGGTCAGGCTGTTGCAGGCGGCCAACTTTGACGTCCAGGCGGCGGAGCGCGGCATTATCTACATTGACGAAATCGACAAAATCGCCCGCAAGTCGG
This sequence comes from Deinococcus sp., assembly GCA_023382135.1. Lineage (GTDB taxonomy): Bacteria > Deinococcota > Deinococci > Deinococcales > Thermaceae > JAMCQK01. The sequence continues at coordinate 6,726 of JAMCQK010000015.1, read as the reverse complement.
AGCATCAAAGCCTTACTCGAGATGTCTCTGGTGAGGGCGTGCAGCAGGCGCTGCTCAAGATTATCGAAGGCACGGTGGCGAATGTGCCGCCGCAAGGCGGACGCAAACACCCTCACCAGGAGTTCATCACCCTGGATACCCGGAACATCCTGTTCGTTCTGGGTGGGGCCTTTGAGGGGCTGGAGCGAATTATCCAGAGCCGTGTAGACCAGAACCCCATCGGCTTTACCAAGGCCCGCAAGAAGCAGGCAGACCTCGAGGCCCTGCCTGAAGACCTGATGCGTTATGGGCTGATCCCCGAGTTCGTGGGCCGGGTGCCGATTATTGTCCAGTTAGAGGCGCTGGACGAGGATGCGCTGGTGCGCGTACTCACCGAGCCTAAAAATGCGCTGGTGCGCCAGTACCAGGAGCTCTTCCGCATGGAAGGCATCGAACTCACTATCACCCAGGCCGCGCTGAGAGAGGTCGCGCGTCGTGCGCTGGCGCGTGCTACCGGCGCGCGCGGGCTTAGGGCCGTATTGGAGAAAAGCATGTTAGACCTTATGTTCGAGGCCCCCGGCAACAGCCTGTGTGAAATTGTCTTTGACCTGCCCCACCTGGATAACCCCACCAAGGCACTGGAAGATGCCAGGCTCCGCCAGGCGTCTTAAAAGCGCGGTGTCTCTAAGGAGCGCCTTTCTCGGGTGTTCCGGCCAGCGCCTTGTCTAAAAGTTCTTTCCAGCGGGCATATTCCATAAAGCCGCTGAAGAGTTCGCCGTTTATGTAGAAAGTGGGCGTGCCCCTAAGCCCTAGGCGGTCCGCCAGTTTCTGGTCGGCTTCCACCCCGGCACGTTTTTTACCCGTGTCAAGGCAACCGGAAAATTCCTGTCCTGAGAGCCCAAGCTGGCCGGCCACGTCCACGAAAAACCTGTCTAGTGCTTTTCCGCTCATATCTCGCCAAGAATCCTGGGCCCTGTAGAGAGCCTCGTGGTATTCCCAGAAACGGCCTTGGTCAAAAGCGCAGGCGGCTGCCTCACCCGCGCGTACCACGTTATCCTGGCCGGGAAAGGGGAAGTCGCGCACAAGGTAGCGGATCTTGCCGGTGTCAATGTAGTCCCGCTTGATCAGTGGCAACGACTCGAGCGCGTGGTCGCGGCAGTGGGGGCAGAGGTAGTTGGAAAAATCTACCACCGTTACCGTGGCGCTCTCCGGCCCAAATACAAACCGGGCGCCTTGTTGGTCCACGCCGGACGGATTTACACTTTTGGGCTTTAGGAACGCAAAAAGCAAGATTGCCAACAGCAAGCCAAAAACCAACACGGCCGCGAACAATTTCCGTTGCATGGCTTAATTCTATCCGTTTTTTGCGGGCTAAACGTCCTGGCGGTAGGGGGCCTGCTTGGCCTCGCCTTGTTCGGTGAGGTAGAAAGGGAGCGCGTCGGTGGAGACCATCTGTTCGCTGGCAATGGCTTCTTGAAGATCGGTGGGAAGCGCAAACATGGCTGTGATAAAGGCCGGGTTCAGGTGCCGTAGATTCAGCTTGCGCTGGCGAAGGCGGGCCTCGAGGCCTTCCTTTGCCAGCGCAAGCGCTCCCGGGGAATCCGAGGCCACGATGAAACCGAAATTCAAGAAGAAACCAGGGATGTAATTCCGGTAACTCTTTACCTCTTTGAAGGCCTCGCGCACCGTGCGGCTCACCACCGGGTGAACCCGGTGGTGCGTGAGCAGAATCATCCCCGCCTGCATGCACATGATGCCGCCAGGCTTGAGCCGTTTTTTGACTAGCTGGTAGAACTCCAGTGTGAAAAGCAGCCTTGCCGGGTTATCCTCACCCACCGGGTCGTTCAGGTCCAAAATAATCGCGTCATAGGTGTCGTTATGGGTTTCCAGCCAGGTCCTAGCGTCCTCGGTAATCACCGCAGCCCTCGGGTCCTCAAAAGCCCCCTGGTGCCACTCGGGTAAAAGCCTCTTGGCCATCTGGACCAGCTCATCATCGATGTCGCACATTACCGCGCGCTCCACGCTTGGGTGGCGCAAGACCTCACGCAAGGTGGCGCCTTCGCCCCCGCCGACAATAAAGACCGATTTCGGTTCCGGATGGGCAAGCAGAGCGGGATGCACCAGAGTCTCGTGGTAGATGTACTCGTCTTTTTCGGTGGACTGGGTGTCCTTGTCGAGCACCAGCACTTTGCCAAAGGCTGCCGTCTCAAAAATGAAGTAGTCCTGAAAGCGCGTGCGGCCAGCCGCAATCACCCTGGTCATCTTTCGGCTGATGGTCTCGTAGGGCGTGACCGGTTCCAGATAGTACATTCCGTATTCCATACACAGGCTCCTAACCGATTGTGCCGTGGCCAAAGCTGCGGCGGCGGATCTCATGTTCGGTTCCACGCCAGTATTTAAACGCGGACTCCTCGCGTGAGCCAAAAGCCCGCGCCAGCCCGCGCAACACCTGGTCTGGATTGGCGCTGGTCTGGTAAAAGTAGAGGTCGAGCGCGGCGGAGGCGTCGTCTTCCGGCCAGGTGTGTATCATCACCGACGCTATCGGAGAAACCACCGCCGCCGAAAGACCTTGGGGGTAGAACTTGTAGACTGTCGCCTGGGTGGTACTCGGAGGCGCGCCCAGCTTGATCACCGCGTCTTTGAGCGCAAGCTCCACCAGCTTTGGGTTTTCCAGGACTTCCAAATTGCAGCCATAGATCTCCGCCACCCAGCGGCCACCCGGCATGGCTCCGTCTGTCACAAAAGCTTATGCTATCACAGCTTGCCGCTACGGTTGTCGCCTTGTACTAAGAGGCAGGCATACTTCGGATGCCAGAACCTCTTATTCAAGAACGGAGATTGTGGCGGGCCTAGAAACAACTAGCCCTTATGGGCTGAGCGAGGCATCCTCTTGTCTGGTTCTTCAAACCATCAGCGAGCCGCGGGCCAGCTTGCTATTGGCAGGTAGCGCAGCAAGTTGGCCGGCAGCCCGGCATCTTGAACACCTCGCGTTGTCCAACAGCCCCGCTTCTTTGGTTGTGCGCCTGCCAAGATTTATCTTGGTCAGGGGTTGCTCAAACAGGTGAACACAAATCGCAAATCGCGTAGCTACCTGGAGATCAAAGACCCCTATCCGAAAGCGCTTGCCCAAGGTGCCAGAGCAGCCGGAAGGTTGGTTCCGAAGGGACGGCTGGGTTCGGGCGCTGAGCGGCGGGGGGACAGGCTCGTCGCGCGTTACCGGAAAACCACACAAAGCCTGAGCGCTGGGGTGCTTTCCTGGAGCGAGAAACAATTAGATACGCGCACATTACACCACCCCGTGCTCGGCCGGTTCACCATGCGCGAGACGATGTTCCTCACTGTGTACCACAACTGGCACCATCTAAGTATCTCCAGCCTAAGTTTGCTGAAAGGCTTGAAAAGCCGCGCTGTGTTCCTTACTCCCTCTGGCCATGGTGAGTTTGACCGAAGGGTCAAACTCGCCATGGAGATACTCAGCCGGGATTCAGAAGCGTCTGGCTAGAGCACCACGTCTATCAACGAAGTTTCGGGCTACTCTTTTCAGTTGGATCGGCAAGCCGATAAACCCGCGCCTACCAGTTAATTTGCGTCACGACCGAAATACTCGCCGAGCTGGTCAGGCGTGATCAAGACTTCGCGGGGCTTGCTTCCTTGGTGCTTTCCCACGATGCCCATGGCCTCGAGGCCGTCCACTAGCTTGCCCGCGCGTGCATGGCCTACGCTAAGCCTGCGCTGCAGCCTTGAGACCGAGGCGTAACCCTCCTCAAGCACAATCTCGGCGGCGCGCTTGAGCAGCGGATCGGAGAAGTCCACCTCGCCTGGCCCGCTACCCGCGCCGGGAGACAGCGGCGGGCCATCGAAGTCGGCTCCATACTTTTCGCCAAAGGTGTCATCGAAGATCTGCTGCCGTAGATAGCCGGCAATCCGGTGGACTTCTGTTTCCGAGAGAAACGGCCCTTGGATGCGCACCGGCTTGGGCAGGCCGGGCTGGTGAAAGAGCATGTCGCCCTGGCCCACCAGGCGCTCGGCCCCCACCGTGTCCAGAATGGTGCGCGAATCGAACCCGCTCGAGACCGCGAAGGCCATACGTGAGGGGACGTTCACCTTGATCAGTGACGTCAGGATGTCCACCGAAGGCCTTTGAGTGGCAAGAATCAGATGCATGCCGGTGGCGCGCGCCATCTGCGCCAGACGCAGAATGGCTTGCTCCACTTCTTTGGGCGCAGTAATCATCAGGTCCGCCAGCTCGTCAATCACAATCACCAGCAGGGGAAGCGGTTCCTCGCCCGCCGCCTTGACCTTCTCGTTGAACTGCTCCAGGTTGCGTGCGCCCGCTTTGCTCATCATCTGGTAGCGCCGCTCCATGTGCGCCACCGCGCCCATGAGCACACCGGCGGCATCCGCCGGATTGGTCACCACCGGGCGCACCAGATGGGGGATGCCTTCGTAGGGGGTGAGCTCCACCATTTTGGGGTCGATCATCAGCAGGCGCAGTTCGGTGGGTAAGTACTTGAACAGCAGGCTCGTAACCAGAGTGTTAATCGCAACGCTCTTACCGGAACCGGTAGAGCCGGCAATCAGCAGGTGGGGCATTTTGGCCAGGTCGCGCACCCAGACTTCGCCGTCAATGCTTTTTCCAATCACTAAAGGCAGGCGCTCGCGGCTGCGGGCAAAGGCGGTGCCCACAATGGCTTCGCTGAAACGCAGGATCTCGCGTTCTAAATTGGGGACCTCGAGGCCTATCACGCTCTTGCCTGGAATTGGAGCCTCGATGCGCACGGAACCCGCGGCCAGCGCAAGCGCAAGGTCATTGGCCAGGCCGGCAATCTGGCTGATTTTTTCTCCCGGAGCGGGCTCGAGCTCGAAGCGGGTAACGGTGGGCCCGCGGGCAAACCCCACAACTTTGGCTCCGATATTGAACTGGGCCAGGGTTTTATCGATGGTCTCCGCCAGCCTGCGTGTAGCCATCTCTTGGGCTTTTGGGTCGTACTTGGCGGGCTCGGGCTGGTCTAACAGGTCGGGCGTGGGAAGCGCCAGGCCGCTGGGTTTGGTAGTTATTCTCTTGGCCTGCACGGAGGGCTTTGAAGCAATGCCCGCTTTGGGAGTCTTGAGCTCGGTGACGGGTTCACTGGGGGAGGGGAGCGGCTGATATCCTTCCGGTTTGGGAGCTTCGACTACCGGAATAGCTGGGCGCGAGGGTCTTTGGAATGCAGGGGGCGTGGCCGAAAGGCCTTGTTCAAGCAACAAGCGCAATGCCTCAGGATGGGCCTCTTGCGGGGCGCTGTCGAGCCACTCCACAAAGCGGAGCCAGGCGTCGGCGCGGGCCTCGAGGCCTTTCGCCTGCTCTTCCAGCTGTTCCCAGCCGGCGAGCCTTGCTTGGTGATCTTCCCAGGCGGAAAGCAGCAGGTGCGTGGTGAGCCCGGCGGCGGAAAGCCCTTTCGAGGCATCTCCCGCGTCCTTGACCAACTGTGCGCTCTTGGTGAGCAGCGTATGCGCCTCGAGCGAGAGCGCCACCCGCCGTTCCTCCAGCGCGTGGGCCAGGCCTGTGCCTTCCAAGGGTGCGCCCAAAGCCTGCGAAAGACCCTCAAGGCGCGGGGCTAACGGTTTGGCTTCGCGGGAAATTCTTTGCGCCAGTTCTTGTCCGCGCTCGGCCACGAACTTCGAGAGCATGCCGGAGAAGTTGGCGATCTCCCGGCCGTCTCCGGGTGAGCGCCGGAAGGCCTCGAGGTCTTCCGCGAGCCTTACCAGCACCGCGTGCTCCGGATACCTCTGCGAAAGCACTCCTACCTCGCGCGCGAGCCTTCCCGCCCGGCGTGAAAGCAAGAAGGCGCCGCGCAAGCGCAAGAACGCTACCCCCACGCGCCTGAGCGCCCTGGCAAGCAAGCTGCCAGGCGGTTTTCTCTCGGCAAGGTCCAGCACAAAGGTCAGAAGCACCAAGGGAACCAGTAGACCAAAAGTTCCCAGAACCCCCGTGAGCGCCCGGAAGGCCAGCACGCCAACACGTCCGCCAAGGTCGGCGGAAACAACCGCCAATAAAGGCAGCAGCAGGAACTCCGTCAGCAGCCCCAGGCCCACCCAGCGAAAATAGGCCGCCAAAGGCCTGCGCATGACCAGCAGCGCGGCGGCCAGCAGCACCAAAGGCGGCAGCCCCAGAGCCACCAGGCCCAGGTTTCCCCGCACCAGCTCGCGGACCCAGCCGCCTACTTCGCCAGAAACTTTGTTATCGGCGTAGAGCGCAACTGCAAGCAATACCCCCAGGCCCACCAGCACTACCACCACGGCCTCGAGGTCTAGGTTGGCTTCCTTGGCCCGTTTCTCGCCTGTCTTGCTCTTTGGTTTGGGCCTCGCCATCGCTAAGAGTTTAACACAATGGCTGCTTTAAGGCTTGCCAAGGGCAAAAAATAAAGGCCCCCGAAGGGGCCTTTGATAACCTGATAAGTTTACTTGACGGCCTTAATCACGTCGTCGGTGAGGTCCGAGCCCTCGGCGGCATAGATCACCAAAGAGCTTGTTAGCGCCACCTTGTAGTCCATGATTACCTGGAAACCTTTTTCCTGGGCAATCTTGGAAATCTTGGCGTCGATGTCCTGGGTGATGGGGTCGAGCACCTTGGTGGTCTTCTCCTGCCACTTCTTGGCGGTGTCGGTATAGGTCTGTCGCAATACCTGGAAGTCCTGCTGCTCCTTGGCGGTGGCGGTTCCAGCCTTGATCTTCTGGTCCAGCGCGGTGAGTTTATCGCGCAAAGGC